>JBLNGL010000770.1:0-9860 GCA_050264735.1 Ignavibacteria bacterium
ATGACCCTTTATACAAAATTTCTATATCTTGTCCGAGTCCAGGCCCAACAGACATGAATAGAAAAAATATCAAAAAAAATTTTTTGCTAATGATCATGATTCCAATTTTCAGGGAAAAGCAGCCATTTTTAATTGTAAAAAATATAAATAAAATGAGTAAAAGTATAGCTGCTAAGAACAATAAATTTGAAAACGGCTCCAAGCTGATTGTGCCTGAATAATCATTATATAAGCTGAGGTGTTTCTTTTCTCATGCGGATAAATTAAGTTTAAAGTGAAATAAAAACATTCTTTGAAGGAGGATGTTATGCCTGTAAAAAAATTAAAGGAATTCCTGGATCAGAATCAAATTAGATATATCTCCATCACTCATTCTCCCGCTTATACCGCTCAGGAAATTGCTGCTATGGCTCACATACCGGGAAAGGAACTCGCAAAAACCGTTATGATTAAACTCGAAAACACAATGGGAATGGCAGTACTGCCTGCAAACCATAGAGTTGATTTCGATATGCTTAAGGAGTTAACAGGAGCTGAATTTATTCTTCTTGCAACAGAAAATGAATTTAAATCATTATTCCCGGGATGCGATCCGGGTGCAATGCCTCCTTTTGGAAATCTTTATAATATGCCTGTTTATGTTTCTGAAGCACTAACTAAAGACGAAGAAATAGTTTTTAATGCCGGCTCCCATACTGAGCTGATTAAAATGAACTACAAAGATTTTGAAAAGCTTGTACAGCCGAAGGTAATGGAATTTTCTTTCGTATAGTATGACCTGTAAAGATGATACTTTTTTAGAATTACGTCAGGGTTACTCCGGTTTCATTTTAAATTAATGCAATTAAGAATTCACATTTATACAGGTATACTTTTCATCTGATTATTATTCTATTCGTAAACTTTCCGTGATATTCTTGTTATAAAGATCAAATACTTTTTAAGCTGAAATAAATCATACATTTTTAATCTCGGAAAATGAATATGTCCAAGATAATTGCAGTAACAGGAGCCACAGGCAAAATTGGTAAAGCAATTTCAGAAAAATTATTAGAAAGTAATGTAAAAGTCCGTGCAATTGCTCGGAATCCAGAGAATCTTAAATTATTAGAGACAAAAGGGGCAGAAATTTTTCCGTTCAATCTAGAAAACACTTCTTCACTAAAAAAAATATTCAAGGGTGCCGACGCAGTCTTTTCAATGATTCCGCCATGTTATCATCTTTCAAATTATCAAGAAGTCCAAAAGCAAATAGCGGCTAGCATAACCGAAGCAATTCAATCAGCAGCAATTCAACATGCAGTTATACTCAGCAGTGTTGGTGCTGATTTGGCTTCAGGCAACGGCCATATTGCTCCGCTTTATACGTTTGAAACTATGTTAAAAGCTGTTCCGGATTTATCAGTTATGGTTTTGCGATCAGCATTCTTTATGGAGAACCATCTTGGCTCAATTCCTCTTATAAAAAATACAGGTATTAATGGCGGTATAATAAATCCTGATTGCGCCATAGGAATGATTTCGACAAAAGATGTAGCTGATATTGCCGTTGAATATCTTCAAAATACGATTTTCACAGAATATAACATACAATATTTACTTGGTCCACGCGACTATACATTCTCTGAAGCTACATCTATTTTAGGTACAGCTATAGGCAAACCTAATTTAAATTATGTAAGATTTTCATATGCTGATTTTTCAAAGGGAATGATTCAAGGAGGTTTTTCTGCACGTGCTGCAGATGATCTATTTGAAGGATTAACAGCTCTTGGCGAAGAGCAACTGACAAAAAATGTATATCGGAATGCTTTTAACACAACTCCCACAAAACTTGAAGAGTTTGCGAGGGAAATATTTGCACCAGCGTATGATTCATTGGATAAGAAATTGTAAAAAAATTGCTAAGCATTAATAACTTTAGAAGTTAATATATTTAGCCATCTTATTATTCTAAATCCATTTTCTTTAACAATTCATGAAAACGGGGATCATTTCTTAAGGGTGCATTGAAGACAGGTGTCGTACCAATATACACCATTAACGGATCCTTCTGTTCAAATGCTTTATATATGTACTCGAAAAATTTATTTTTATCTCCCAGGCTTAAGTAGATGCTTGCAAGATGCCAAGCAGGAACAGGGTTTGGATGAGAAAGTTCTGCCAGTTTATCAATTACAGCAAGAGCTTCTTTCTTTCTCCCCGCAAAACCTAATATCATGCCTCGCATAGCAACCATTACTTCTCTTCCCTGTGAAAGTTCAATTGCTATATTCATTTCTTTCAGCGCTTCATCAATCTTTCTATCACTTGCATAAGTCATAGCCAGTGCAAAATGAGCCTCAGCATAATTGGGGTACATGTCTAAAGTTTTTTTATATTGTGCCTTTGCTTCCATTAATCTATTAGCAAAATGCATGATTCTTCCCACGCCGGTAGAAATGCTCGGGGAAAGAGGATCGAGTTCATAAGCTCTTCTTATTTCATCTATTGCTTCATCATGTCTCCCTGTAAGCGAAAGCAAAAGAGCATACCATTCATGAGCCATTGCATAACCGGGTTTTAATCCAATTGCTTTTTTAAATTCTCTTTCAGCTTCATCCCAGTTCCACTCGAATCTGAACTTTATATAACCAAGAGAAGCGTGTGCTTCTGCAAGCGATTCGTCTAATTCTAAAGCTTTTAGAACAGCGTTGTTTGCTTTTTGGGAAGCTTCATCCCTAGACAGTTTTCCATAGGCAGCGCCGCCTATAAGTGTATAACAATTTGCCAGACCGGCATATGCATAGGAAAATTCAGGATCAAATTCAATTGCTCTTTGAAAATGTTCTATACCTTTATGAAGTGCTTCACCTGTTCTCCTGTTAAGAAAATAGTTCCCAAGCAGGTAATACCTGTACGCATCTGCATTCCCCGTTCCTTTTTTTTCAATCTGTTCTTTTTCATTCGAAACAAGCTGCACTTTCAGTTCTTCGGCAACTTTCATTGCAATGTCGCTCTGAATTGCAAATATATCTTTTAATTCCCTGTCATAGTCTTCCGCCCAAAGATGTTTTTGTGTGGGAACATCAATCAGCTGTACAGTTATCCTTGCTTTATCGTCGGCTTTCCTGACACTCCCCTCGAGAATGGTTCCTACCATAAGCTCATTTCCTATTTGAGCAATATTGAGACCTGTCTTTTTATACTTCATAACTGAAGTTCTTGCAATTACATCCAATCCGCTGATCTTAGCAAGGTTCGAGATTATCTCTTCCGTTATCCCTTCTGCAAAATAATCGTCCTCATTCCCCATACTTATGTTTGCAAAAGGTAAAACAGCAATTCTGTTTTTTGATCCAATTGTTGAACTATCCTGGTTTTTTTGAAAAATAAAATATCCAACAACCAGCAGAACAATTATTAACAAGATTGCGAAAAGATGCCGGTTAGAGAATGTAAAAATTTTTTCAGCAGAAATCTTTTTCTTTTCTAATTCCCAAGGAAGAACAATTTTATATACATCAATCGGGAGTTGAATATTTTTCAATTTCCTTTTTCCAACCTTTAGCAGAGGATGCTCAATTTTATTTTGTATCTGCCTTGCAACATCTTCGGAAATGCAGATACATCCCGGAGATGCTAACGGTTCCAATCTGGCAGCAAGATTCACTCCGTCGCCATGTACGTGTTTTCCTAGATGAACAACATCACCCACATGCAGTCCTATTCGCAAATATATCCTTCTCTCATCTGTTTCTTTATTATTCCGCTCGAACATAGTTTTTTGAATTTCAACGGCACACTTTGCGGCGTCCAGGGTATTGACAAACTCTACAAAGAATGAATCGCCAGCTGTTTCGACTTCATTTCCTCCGAACTTCAAGAAAATCGATCTTAATATTTTCCTGTGCTCCTCCAAAAGCTCAAGAGCAAGCTTTTCATTTTTTTGAACCGCTGCACTATAACCCACCATATCTGTAAACATAACAGCAGCTAATCTTCGATCCTCTTTTTCCATAACAATAATTTTTTAACTTGGTTTTTAGGGAAATTGATTCAACTTTCAAAATCCATTTTGGCAAGCAATGCTTTATACCGCGGATCGGAACCGTATTCTTTAAAAAATCTCCTATCGGATTTTAAAAAAACAAGTATTCCATGCCGTTCATCATAAGCTTTGTTAAGGTATTCAAACATTTTATCTGCATCGCCGAGTGCATAATAAATCATTGAATAATAATAAGAAAGTCCTTCCTGGACAGGTGAATTTTTCAATTCTTCCAATAGTTTAAGCGCATATCCTTTATCCCCGGTATAAGCAAGCATAAAAGCCTGAAAAGATCTTATAACAAGCCGGCCTTTAGATAATAATACAGCTTTTTCAATTTCTTTTTTTGCTTCATCATATCTGTCCGCTTCCCAGTATGTTAATGCTAAACCAAATCTTGATTCTGCATAGGTGGAATCCATTTTTATTGTTTTCTTTAGCTGATTTATAGCTTTCTTATAATCTCCTAAATATCCGTATATTCGTGCAACACCTGTTCCCACACTTAGGGAAAGCGGATCCAGTTCATTAGCTTTTAACATTTGTACTAAAGCTTCTTTAGGTTTCCCCACTACCGCAAGATACAGTGCATACCATTCTCTTGCAATTGCATAGCCAGGGCTTAATTGTATCGCTTTTTTAAATTCTTTTTCCGCACCCATCCAATCCCATTCTAATCTAAATTTTTGATAAGCAAGGGAGGTATGAGCTTCTGCAAGCATATCATCAAGTTCAATGGCTTTCATCGATGCCTCTTTTGCAAGAGGAATAAGTTCACTTGGACGCATAGATCCGTATCCGGCTCCGAATAGCGTGTAACAATCCGCTAATCCGGCATATGCAAGAGCATAGTTGGAATCTGTTTTGATTGCTTGTTTGAAATATTCGACTCCTCTGCTTAAAGACTCCCCAGTTCTTCTGTAGAAATAAAATCTTCCAAGTAAATACAAGCGGTATGCTTCAGGATTTTCGGTCTTCTTCTTTGCAATCATTTCCTTTTCATTTGCAACGAGCTTTATTTTTAATTCATCGGCAACTTTCATTGCTATATCGCTCTGTACCGCAAATATATCTTTTAGTTCCCGGTTATAATCCTCCGACCAGATATGCTTTTGGGTGGCGGCATCTATTAGCTGAACAGTTATCCTGGCTTTATCTGCCGCTTTCCTTACGCTTCCTTCAAGTATTGTTCCTACATTTAATTCATTACCAATTTGGGAAACATCAAGTCTTGTATTTTTATATTTCATGATGGAAGTTCTGGCTATTACATCCAATCCACTGATTTTTGCAAGGTTAGAAATTATCTCTTCAGTTATTCCATCTGCAAAATATTCGTTTTCGGATTCCTGACTAATATTAATAAATGGGAGAACTGCAATTCTCTTGTTTGACTTTATTGCTAAACCATTCTTTGCGCTTTGCCAAATAAAGTAGCCAATAACCATTAACAACAATAATATTCCTATACTTAAATAACGATTTTCTGAAAACGAAAAATTTATTTTTTTAGTAAGCCGAGGTTCCTTAAAGCCGGATTCCCATGGAAGAATAATTTTATAAACATTAATTGGAAGTTGAAAATTTTTAAGTCTTTTTTTACCGAGATCAATGAGCGGGTAATCAATTTTATTCCGGATTTGCCGCGCCGCATCTTCGGAAACACAGATGCTCCCAGGTAATGCTATAGGTTCTAACCTTGCTGCAAGATTTACTCCATCGCCATGAACATAGCTGCCGGTGTGAACAACATCGCCTACATGCAAACCTATACGAAGAAGAATTCTCTTTTCTTCAGATACATTGAGATTCCGTTCATGAAGAGTTTTTTGAATTTCAACAGCACAATTTGCTGCCTCTAATGCACTTGTAAATTCCACAAAAAAAGAATCCCCGGCAGTTTCAATTTCAATCCCGTCAAATTTGGGAAATAAAGATCTTAATATTTCCCTATGTTCTTTCAGGAGATCCAAGGCAAGGGCTTCATTCTTCTGAGTCAAAGAACTATAACCCACCATATCGGTAAACATTATTGCAGAGAGCCTCCTATAATCTTTTTCTCCTCCCGGATTCCTGACAGAATTAACATCTTTAAATCCCGGACTGAGCTTTCGCAGAATTATTTTCAAGTCATTTAAAAGCTCATTCATATTTTCATATCTTTTTGACGGCTCTTTCGAGAGACTCTTACAGATTAAATCTTCTAGTCCGACAGGAATTTCTATATGCAAATTTTTTAAAGATGCGGGATTTTCATTTAGAATTGAATAGATAATTGCCTGTTCATATTCTCCTTTGAATGGAGTAACTCCTGTTGTCATTTCATATAAAACAGCACCTAATGACCAGATGTCTGTTCTGTGATCAACAATTTCTCCATGTATCTGTTCAGGAGACATATACTTTACTGTTCCTGCTACTTCTCCTTTACTTGTTAGATCAACCTGCTCCCCGGATATTTTGGCCAAACCGAAATCCAGTATTTTTACCTCACCCCGTCGGGTTACAATAATGTTTCCCGGCTTAATATCCATGTGAATTATTCCCGCATCATGAGCTCTTTTAAGACCTTCAGCAATCTGAACAGCTATTTGCATTATCTCATCAACATTTATAAAGCCCTTTTCAATTTTGTAATTTAAGGTCTCCCCCTCATAATAAGCCATAGCAATAAAGATCTGCGAATCCGGAGTTTCATTAATTTCATAAATGGTGCAGATATTCGGATGGTCCAATGCCGATGCAGCTCTTGCTTCCCGTATAAATCTTTCTTTCGCTTCCTGGTTCTTTGTAATATCCGAAGGAAGAAATTTAAGAGCAGCCATCCTTTTTAATTTTATATCTTCAGCTTTATACACATCCCCCATTCCTCCGCTGCCGATGTGCTCAAGAATTTTATAATGGGAAATAATTTGGCCGATCATCATAATTATTAAAAATTGTAAATAGTGTTAATTGGAACTTAAGATTTGGGACTAAAGTTTTATTAACAATCAGGAAAAGCTTGATAATGTTAATAATTTCATGGAAAATCTCAAAACTATTAAGTCATATAATCCGGAAGAGTACAGCGAAATTATAACTTCAGTTAAAATTCTTAAGGCTTTTTAACTGAATTTTAAAAAAAATGTTCATTTCTTTTCTTGAAGAAAATTCCCAATTTTAATTGACAAATTTAATTTAATTGTCAATAGTTCTTCTATTCATAAAAATAGAATGAAAGTTACAGTTTAATTTCAATTATAAAAAAATTAATGAACACAAAATTTAAACAAACCGTTTACAAGGCTGACCCCAGAAAAAGTAAAAAAGCAATCAGCAAATTACGTTCGGCTACTCAGCAGAAATGGGAAGCTCAGAACCTATACATTGAAACCTGGTACACAAGCAAGACCATACCCCAAATTGCCAGCGAAATGAAAATTTCGGAAAGCACCGTTAAGTATAAAATGCGGAAAATAGGATTAGTCAAGAGTAAAAGATGGGGAAAAAAAGAATTAGAATATCTAAATAAATACTACAAGATAAAAAAGGGAAAGGACATTGCTCAATTACTGGGAAGAAATAAATATTCTGTATATCAGAAAGCTAATAAGCTGGGTTTAATAAGCGGCATCAGAATACCTAAATCATACGATAAAGAAAAAACATATATACGAAAATGGTATGCCGAAAAATCCAGGAAAAAACTTGCTGAAGAATTAAAGACATCGATCGGTTTTATTAGTGCAAGAATTAATGAGATGAACCTGGTAAAAGTTAGAAAGTGGAGTAAAGCTGATCTGGAATTCCTGAAAAAAAATTACAAGGCTATGAAATTCAAAGAAATAGCGGAACATTTAGGAAGAAAACTATACGCAGTAGAAAAAATGGCAAACCGACTCCAGCTTATAAAGCGGCCTGAAGGAATGAGAAGAAAATTAAATTAGATATTTTATCCAAGCGCTTGGTCTCTATTATGTTCCCCGTTTTAAGTTGTATTTTCATAAACAAAACAGCCTGCTCTTGAAGGATGGTCTTCAACAAGAGCAGAAGGGTCAACTTTCCTAAGAATCCAAAGAATAATAAAATCTCCTCCGGCTGAAATAGAAAATAGCATTCCGAACCAGAAGAGCCATATATTCCCAGAAATTATCGAAAGGGCTGAAGGAATTACTCCCAAAATTATTCCGGGTGCGGCTGTCCCGATCTTGTATGCATCAGCTTTTATAGGTTCAGAGCAATGAATATAAGGAGTAAGTGTATTAAAATGAAAACCGAATTTGATTTTGTCCCATGTTTTTTTCCCAGATTTTATCCAGAAAATTCCGTGAATAAGTTCATGAATGACAGCGCCGGATATAAATACGGCTATTATTATCAATATCTCCTTAAGACCAATCCTGCCGATTCCAAGGTTTTTTTCTCCCCAAACAAGATAATAAGGAATTCCAAAAATTATAAAAGGAATAATTATCAGCGGAATTGCATAAAGATTTGCCGCAGCTAAAGAAATGGAGAGATCTTTTTTACTGCCGTTCTGAAAATCAGTTTGCATTATTGATAGATTAAGTACATCTCAAATATAAGTTAAAGTTAAAGTATTTTTCTTGAACTTGAACTTACACTTGAACTTACACTCGACTTACGCTTCACTTCCTGATAAACACTTCTCTTTTACTTTTATTCTATTCTGATAGTGTCTTTCCAATTTTTATCTTGCTAGAATCTATCCATAAAAAAGAATTTTTTGGATGTTCATATCCTCTTGGTCTTATATTTGCAATAATCATCCGCTCCTTAAACAATTTAATTCTTCTGGTGTATTTGGTAAAGATATAATTACAATCATCAAAAGAATGCATCATTGAATTTATATCTGCCTTGGAATAATAATCTGCAATACTGCCTTTATAATCTGGTAACAAAGGAATGATTACGTATTCAGGATTTTTAGCCGTAGTTCCTTTAAAAACCCAGGTAGGGATGTAATCGGTTTTGGAAATATAAATTGAATCACTGCGAAAGTTTTTAGAAATATTGATATTGAGGATAACACCGGCATCGGAATAACGCCACCGCTGATTTGAAATGAAGTTCCCCATCGAATAAATAACAAAACCTGAATCCAATCCGGCATTTGATGTTTTAAAATAGTCTGCCGGCTGCAGTACATGAGGGTGTCCCCCGATAATTATATCGGCACCAAACTTTATTGTTTTTCTTACAATTTCTTTTTGTGAGTCTGAAGGTTCCCGGCTATATTCTTCCCCGAAATGATAATGCACCAGGACAATCTCCGCGCCTTTGATTCTTGCCGTTTTAATATCATTTTCGATTAAGCTTAAATCAATAAGATTAATTAAATAAGATTTTCCTTTAGGAATAGGATTCCCGTTTGTTCCATAGGTATACGCAAGAAATGCAATCTTAATTCCTTTAATATTAAATATGCGGATTGAATCGCGATCCTCTTTTGAACTAAAAGTTCCGTTGTAATTCAGGCCGTTTTCATTCATTATATCAATCGTCCTTAGGAGACCTTTTTCCCCCTGGTCGAGGGAGTGATTATTGCTGGTTGTAAGGAGATTAAATCCTGCATTTTTAAGAGCAGCAACAAATTCATCCGGAGTATTGAAAAAGGGATATCCGGAATATCCCTTCGATTTGCCTGCAGTGACCGTTTCGAAATTTCCGAAAAGGAAATCCGAGTTGATTAAATATTTTTTTAATTCCCGGTAAACAGGATTAAAATCAAAGTGGTCGCCTGCTGTCCTGGCATAAGTATATTGAACCGAGTGGCACATAATATCACCGACTGCAGTTATTGTAACAGTTACAACCGAATCAT
>JBLNGL010000771.1:0-3275 GCA_050264735.1 Ignavibacteria bacterium
GGATATATCGAAGAATCCAATATTAATCCGGTGATTGAATTGGAAAATATGATTCAAACCAATTCAGATTACGAAGCAGGTTATAAAATGATGCAGTCGCTGGACGATTCACTCGGCAAGGCAAATGAAATCGGGAAAATTTAAATAATAGGAGTATAAAAATGTCAACAAGAGCTCTAAGAACTGCGGCTTCCGGTATGTATGCTCAGCAGATTAATGTTGAAGTAATCTCGAATAACATTGCTAATATAAATACAACCGGGTTCAAAAAAAATAAAGCTGAATTTAAAGATTTAATGTACCAGGATGTTCAGATAAATCCGCTCTCCTCATCTACTCCCGGAATATACGAGCCGAGCACGGATAAAATACAAATCGGAAATGGTGTCCAGCCGGCATCAACACAAAAAATTTTTCTGCAGGGCGATCTAACCCCGACAAATAACCAGCTTGACGCTGCAATTCAAGGCGATGGTTTTTTTCAGCTGAGAAAAGCTGATGGAACTTTTGCTTATACGAGAGACGGTTCATTTAAAATAAATTCCGAAGGCGCAGTTGTAAATAACAGCGGGTATTACCTTGAACCGGATATAAAAATAGATGATACCACTTTAAGCATCTCCGTAGGCCGTGACGGTACAATTGAAGCTCATGAAACAAATGGTAATAGTTCAGTACTGGGAAATATAGAACTGGTAAAATTTATTAATCCCGGAGGATTAAAAGCAATAGGAGATAACTTGTACATAGAAACTCAGGCTTCAGGTGCTCCGCTTTTAGGTGTGCCGGGAAGCGAAGGCTTCGGTGAGGTATTGCAGGGCTTCCTTGAATCTTCAAATGTCGATATCGTTGAAGAGATGATCTCCATGATCTCGGCTCAAAGAGCTTATGAAATAAATTCCAAGACTGTAAAAACAGTCGAAGAGATGATGACGATGGCTAATAACCTGAAAAGAGGATGAAAATCAATGTTTACCTGGATTTTTTCAACCCTGCCTTTATTATTTCTTAATTCCCCGGAAACTGATTTCAAGCGCCAGCTGGAGAATTATCTTCATAAAAATCTATCATTTTATGAAGGATTCGAATACGAAGTAATTTCCGGAAAATGGGATAAAAGAAACAGCAACTTGGAAATCATTGAAGACATTCCTCTGTTAATAAAGGGTGATCTAGCCTATATCCAGGTTAAATCAACAGAGAATGGTCAGGAACTGAGGACGGTTTTTAATTTACGGTTAAAGCTTTATAAAACATTATTAATTTCTGCCAGAGAAATAAAAAAAGGGGAACCGCTTTCAATTAACGATTTCCGTTCAGCTAGAGTAGATGTTGCGCATCTAAAAGGTACTCCCCTTCACTCAGCAGATGAATTTAATGAATACGAAGCAAAAATTAATATCAACCAGGGCACTGTGCTTATAAAGGAAATTATTGAGAAATCACCGATAATTCAGCCGGGCTATAAACTTCAGGCAGTAATTGAAAAAGGAAACGTTTTGGTTTCAACTGAGGCAATCAGCAAACAGGAAGGTGCAAAGGGAGATATTATTAAGATCGAAGTCCCGCTGAACGGCTGCAGGAAAATTTTTAAAGCAAAAATAGAAGATTTAAATAAAGTAATAATCGTCGAGTAGTCAAATGAACACGAAATTTTGTTATTTAAGCCGGAGGCTTCTCTGCAAGAAACACTTAGCTGTATTTCTTCGGAGAACTCCCGTTAGCCTCTGGCTTAGTATTTTAATTCTGATCTTTCCGTTAAATGCTCAGGATATGAGGGAAAATTCTTTTAAATCACTTTTTGCGGATCAAAAGGCAAATAAAATCGGAGATGCAATAACAATTATTGTGGTTGAATCTTCCCAGGCTTCAAACAATGCCGAAAAATCTGCCGGAAGAAAAAGCGATCTCGGACTTAATCTGAGCGGCGACGTCGGCAAAGAACCGATACCCAATGTGGATGTTAGTTTAGGTACAAAAAATGATTTTGAGGGTTCAGGCTCAACCAGGACCAGCGGAATGGTAAGGACAAAAATTAGTGCTACCATAGATTCCGTTCTCAGCAACGGTAATCTGCTTGTGAGCGGAAACCGTAAAATTACAATCAACGGTGAAGAACAGATCGTTTTTATAAAAGGAATTGTTAGGACTTCCGATATAATGGCGGACAACTCGGTTCTTTCATATAACCTTTCAGATGCAGAAATAGTTTTCGAAGGCGCTGGCCTTATACATAATGCCCAGGAACCCGGCTGGCTGACAAAATTTTTTCACTCGATATTTTAGGTGCTTCCATGAAGAAAACTTGCTTTTATCTAATCATTTTGATTTTACTCTCTCCTTCTCTTATCGCTCAAAGAATTAAAGATATAGCATATCTAACGGGAGATAAGTCCGAACAGATTATCGGTTACGGGCTCGTTGTCGGACTTGCGGGAACAGGAGACACCCATCGATCCTCCTTCACCATTCAATCAATTACAAGCATGCTGAAAAGATTCGGGATTACGGTTCCGCAGGAAGATCTTAAGACGAGGAATGTTGCAGCGGTAATGGTGACAGCTTCAGTTGATTCTTATTTAAAACCGGGGGCAAAGTTCGATGTGAATGTGGCTTCCATGGGAGACGGCACAAGTCTTTTAGGAGGAACGTTATTAATGACCCCCCTTTCAGGAATTAATGGGACAGTCTATGCTTTTGCACAAGGTCCGGTTTCTGTCGGCGGGTTTGATATAAATACTCCGTCAGGCAGCAGGGTTGCAAAGAACCATTCACTTGCCGGGCGTGTTCCGAGAGGTGGGATTCTAAATGAACAGTTAAGCTCTGCTTCAAACCAAAAAGCGTTACAGGAGGTAAGTCTTTTTTTAAAAGAACCTGATTTAACTACATCAAATAATATTGTAAATGCTATTAATGCAGCTTTCGGAGAGGGTACTTCAGTAGCAAGTGATGCTGCGGAAATAAAAATTAAAATACCCGCAGACAGACAGAACAATATAGTACCATTCCTGGCGCAGGTCGAGTCAATCCCGGTTGAAACTGACTTTACCGCGAGAGTTGTGTTAAATGAACGCACCGGAACCGTTGTTGCGGGAAATAATGTCAGAATTAAACCGGTGACAATTTCTCACGGCGGATTAAATCTTACAATAAGATCTCACCCCATAATCTCGCAGCCGGAGCCTTTTTCGAACGGCACTACGGTAGTTCTGCAGAACCTTATTCCTTATGCTGCCATGGATTCCACTAGTACGGTTGCGATCGAAGGCGCTTCA
>JBLNGL010000772.1:0-4329 GCA_050264735.1 Ignavibacteria bacterium
AAAGGGAATTACTCGAATCTTGAAGTTATGCTGGAAGTTGTTGAACCGATGGGGAATGAAATATTTTTATATTTTGTTATTGAGGGAGTGCAGTTTGTAGCCAGGGTTCCTGCCAGAGAAAAACCGCAGGCAGGGACAAAAAGAAATTTACTGTTCGATATAAGCAAGCTGCACTTTTTTGATTCTGAATCTGAAAATTCAATCAGGTAATTTTAAAAAACTTCCTTCTAGAATAAATTTCTTGCTCTGCAACACATATAGTACAAAAATAAAAATTTTTAGTTTTCACCCTCTTGTTATTTTTGTTTTTATTTTTTAACGTCTCTCCGCTCAAAAATATTTTCCATTCTTATGTTCTCTCATTAATACTGATTAAGTCTTTCTAAGACCATTAGCATAAATAATTACTGATAGAATAATCAATTCTCAGTTTGTTATTATTCAAACAAGGCAACGATGTTTATGAAAAGCAGTTTTGAGAATGAACCGGTATCTTCAAATGCCGGAAAATTTATGCAGCCTAATAATTCGAATCTTTCCTCAGTTCAGGTTCCAAAAATTGAATTGCCAAGAGGCGGTGGAGCAATAAAAGGTATCGGGGAAAAGTTCCAGGTAAACGCAGTTACAGGCACTTCTTCTTTTTCTATTCCTCTTCCTTTAAGTCAGACAAGACAGGGTTTTGTCCCGGATATTGGATTAAGTTATAGTTCAGGGAGCGGCAACAGCCCGTTTGGTATGGGCTGGAAATTAGATATTGCCTCTATAAGCAGGAAAACAGATGATAAGCTTCCGGAGTATAGAGATGAAGAAGATTCTGATACTTTTATCTTATCAGGTGTTGAAGATCTTGTAACATTGCTAGAATTTCAGGAAGGTTCATGGATTAAGTATAAGAAAATAAAAAATGAGAACGGTATTGATTATACTGTTACACGATACCGTCCAAGGATTGAAGGACTTTTTGCAAGAATTGAAAGATGGAAAGACAATGGTACAGGTGAAGTTTTCTGGAAGACCATTACATCTGGCAATGTCCATTCTTATTTTGGACTTACCAATGAAAGCCGTATACATGATCCGGGAGATGCTAAAAAAGTATTCGAGTGGAAGCTTTGCAGAGCACATGATGATAAAGGTAATATAATTGTATACAAATACAAAAAAGAAGATTCTTCGGAAATACCTAAAAAAGCCAATGAAAAGAACAGGATAAGAAATAGTCAAACCTATCTTAAAGAAGTATTCTACGGAAATAAACAACCTTACTTCCTGGGTGATGCACTGCCCGAAGACAATAATTATATGTTTAGAGTTGTATTTGATTACGGGGAGCATGATCAGTCATTATCAATTCCAAAGGATATAGGCCTAGAGAAAAATAAGTGGCTTTGCAGAAAGGATCCTTTCTCAACATATCGCCCCGGTTTTGAAGTAAGAACATACCGCAGATGCAGCCGCATACTTATGTTCCATTGTTTTGACCAGGAAGAATTGCCTCAGTCTCCTTATTTGGTAAAATCCCTCCAGCTTTTTTATGATGAAGAAACTGAATTATTAAGCACAGGTGAAAGACTCAAAGGGTTTTCCTTTTTGGTTAAAGCAAGGCATAATGGACATTTATTTGATGAAGCTAATAATGTATATAAAACAAAATCGATTCCGGATATTGAAATAAAATATCAGCAGCATGAATGGAATACCGAAATAAAAAGTATAACTCCGGATAATTTAGCCAATGCCCCTATAGGGCTTGCCGGCAGAAATTATATATGGATAGACTTATTCAATGAGGGTGTATCTGGGATTCTCACAGAACAGGCAGATGCCTGGTTTTACAAATCAAATCTTGGTGACGGAAAATTTTCAAATGCGTCTGTTATCGCTGAAAAACCTGTTTTTAGCGGACTCTCATCGGGCAGAGTAATGATACAGGAACTTGAAAATAATGGGATTAAGTACCTTGTAAATTACAGTGAGCCAAAGGGATTTTTCAAACTGAATAAAGAAAATGAATGGGAGGAATTTAAAAATTTTCCTGAGCTGCCTAATGAGGGTTTCAGTAATACTAATATGCGTCCCATGGATCTTAACGGGGATGGATTGGCAGATTTTTTAATCACAGAAGAAAATACAATAAGATGGTACCCTTCACTGGGGGAAAAAGGCTTTGAAATATCCCAGTCTGTAACAAAAGAAATTGATGAAGAAAAAGGCCCTGCAATTCTCTTTGCTGATAATACACAATCAATTTTCCTGGCTGATATGAATGGCGATGGTTTAACTGATATTGTTCGTATCCGCAATGGTGAAATTTGTTACTGGCCAAATTTGGGATATGGCCGGTTCGGCTCAAAAGTTAGTATGGATAATGCACCAGTGTTTGATTACCCGGATTCTTTTAATCCTGACTTTTTGCGCCTTGCGGATATTGATGGCTCTGGTTCAATTGATATAGTTTATATAGGAAAAAATGATTTCCGGGCATGGATGAATTTAAGCGGCAATGAATGGTCATCAGAACCTCAAATGATTTCTGCTTTCCCTCAAATGGATAACTTGTCAGATGTTGCTGTCCTTGATCTCCTTGGTTCAGGAACCGGCTGCATAGTATACTCTTCTCCAATTTCTCTTCACACTTTCCAGTTTATTGATTTAACAGGAGGAAAGAAACCTCATTTATTAATTGGCTACCAGAACAACTTCGGTAAACAAGTCACATTTGAATATAAATCATCAAGTTTGTTTTACCTGGAGGATAAATTAAAAGGCAATCCCTGGATTACTAAACTGCCTTTCCCTGTTCATTGCGTATCAAAGACAATAACAGAAGACAAAATCAGGAAAACCATTACAAGCTGCTCATATAAATACAGGCACGGATACTTTGATAATGAAGAAAAAGAGTTTAGGGGTTTTGCAAGAGTAGAACAATATGATTCAGAAACTTTTGAAAACTTTAAACTGAATGAATCAAAAAATGTTGTAGAGGAGAAGCTGCATCAGCCGCCTGTAAAAACAATTTCCTGGTTTCATACAGGAGCATTCCTCGCAAATAAAAAAATAATTCACCAGTGCCAGGATGAATATTTTAAAAACCTTTCAATCCGGGAATATACAATACCGGAGCCTGTCATCGCGGAAAATATAACTTCCGAAGAATTGCGTGAAGCACATCGTGCTTTAAAAGGGAAGCCGCTTAGGGTTGAAACATTTTCTGAAGATAACTCTGATAAATCCAATCTTCCCTATTCGGCTTCAGAGGCAACATATGAAATAAGACTTATTCAGCCTAAAGGAGAAAATGAACACGCTTCATTTTTCGTAATTCCATCAGAATCTATTGCTTATTCATACGACAGAAATCCTTCTGATCCCCGAATATCTCAAATATACTCATTAGAGACTGATGAGTTTGGAAATCCAACAAAAACCTCCACTGTAGTATACCCGAGAAACAAAAGACCCGATGATCCTGTTATTCCTGATATTGTATGGAACGAACAAAACCAGCTCCATGTTATATACGGTGAATCATTTTATACTAATGATATAATTGAAGATGATATTTACCGGCTCAGAGCTAGTTTTGAATCAAAGACTTATGACATATCAGGCATAGTACAACCACCCGGCTTTTTTATTTCTAAATCAGTACTAAAATCATCAATTGAGTCTGCATCAGAAATATTGTTTGAGCAGGAATTCACAACAGGGATTCAGAAGAGGCTTAATGGTCACAGCAGAATTTATTTTTTAAATAATGATCTCACTGCACCATTGTCCCTGGGTGAATTATCACATCTCGCAATTTTGCACAGCTCTTGCAATTTAGCATTTACCAAAGGCCTTATTGAAAAGATTTATGATACAAAAGTAACTGACCAGCTGTTAATTGATTCTAAGTATATTCATTCTGAGGGAGATGATAATTGGTGGGCGCAATCCGGTACAGCAATTTATTCAGCTAATCCGGGAAAGGATTTTTTCATACCTGTTGGCAGCCGTGATATTTTCGGGAACGAAAGTTTTGTTGAGTATGATAAATATTTTCTGCTGATAAAATCAGCTACAGATGCTATCGGGAATATCTCTTCCGCGGTTAGCGATTACAGAACCCTGGATCCTGTATTATTAACTAATCCAAATTTAAACCGTGCCGCAGTTGAGACTGATGAATTGGGATTGGTTATTAAATCTGCTATAATGGGAAAGGAAGGCTCCGGAGAAGGAGATACACTATCCGACCCGACTGCAAGAATAGAATATGATCTTTTCAACTATCAAAATTCCCGTCTGCCAAATTATGCACATATATTTGCACGCGAGAAA
>JBLNGL010000773.1:0-3443 GCA_050264735.1 Ignavibacteria bacterium
GATCGCAGAGTATAAGCTGATTATTCACAGTATTTATATATAATCCGTTGCTTCCTAAGTCGCCCCCGAAAGGTTTACTGCCTAATGAAAAGCCGGCAGGCCTTAAGTAAACGCTTAATCCCTCTTTTTCATTCCACTTAAAGATTGTGTTTTGCGGAATATCGGTGAATAAGAGATATTCTCCGTCTTTTACCCACACCGGGCCTTCGCTCCAGCCAAATCCTTCAGCTAGAACTTCAATTACTGCATCTTCCGGAATAAGATCATTTAATGCAGGATCTTCGCTGTATATTTTTCCTGTTGTTTTCATTCCCTGGGAAAAAGATAAAGAGCAGATAAAAAAAATAAATGAAACGGATAACCATAATCTAAGCATTATTTCCTCCAAATTATTTGTATAATTCTGAACGGAAGTTATTGAAAGGCGTCTGATGAAAATGAGCCGAAAATTAAATGATTTTATAAAGATTAGCAAAGATGTTTTTCTTGAATTGGTTTAAATATTCACTTCATCAATATCATCTTCTTTATATCCGAATAATTTCCAGCATTCAATCTATAAAAATAAATACCGCTGCTTAATCCGAATTCATTTGCATCGAATTTAATTTCATATTCACCGGGTGATTGATCTTCACTAACAAGAATGGCTGCTTCATTTCCTAAAACATCATAGACTTTAAGCGAGACAAAAACCCCTTCCATTCCCCCTTTAGTAAAGAGGAAATCAGCGAGGGGGATGTTATACCTTATTTTTGTGCTTGGATTAAATGGATTTGGATAATTCTGCTCTAAGTTAAATCCTATCGGGAGAGGAGCTTCATCTTCAATCCCGGTTGAAGTCATTTGATAAACCCGAATATAATCTACTTCAAGATACTGCGGAAAAGTTGTGGATGAATTGGGATTCCCAGGCCAGTTGCCTCCTACAGCCAAATTCAATATAATAAAAAATTCCTGATGGAATTCATTCAATCCCGAAGGAGTAATGCTGATAGTATTGTAAAGACTATTATCGACGTACCATTTAATTATGCTCTGATCCCATTCAATTCTAAAGACATGAAAATCGTCCGAAAAAGTTCCGGCAGACAGAGTATAATCATTGCCGTATTGTGCATGCTGACCGCTGTTATCCCAGTGTGCAGTGCCGTGAACAGTATTTTCCCTCCCTGAACCTCCAATCATTTCCATAATATCAATCTCACCGCATGCAGGCCATCCGGTATAAGTTATGTTTTCCCCAAGCATCCAGAATGCAGGCCATATCCCCTGTCCGAAAGGAAGCTTAAGTCTTGATTCGACTTTTCCATATTTCCAGAATCTTTTACCTTGAGTTTTTAATCTTGCAGAAGTATATGACCTTCCGCTGTAATTTTCAGCAATGGCTTTAATAACAAGTTTTCCGCTGTCTATATAAGAATTTACCTCTCTGTTTGTATAAAACTGCAGTTCATTATTTCCCCACCCATTCCCGCCGCTTTCGTGTGTCCAGTTACTTAAATTAATGGAAGCGCTGTCAAATTCATCCGACCAGACAAGCTGCCAGTTTTGCGGATAGACAGATACAGAATTAAAAATAAAGATTAAGCAGGAAGCAGGAAGAAAGTAAAGTAATTTCATTGTAATCCATTCATGATTTTTTATAAACACGCACCCAATCAATTATTACAGAGCAGGGGAAAACAGCTTCAGGAACTATTGCTCCTCCATATGTACGGTTATCATCGCCGCCAACGCCTGCACTAAGAATAATATAAAAATTATTTTCAAACGGCTTCCATTCATTAAAATGGTTTGAATATTCGGAAATATGAACTCTTTTCCCATTAATTGTCCGGTTATTTGCTTCATCCTGACCATCAGCTATACCGGCATCAAAACCGGCTCCGTCATTAAAATAGTGAATATGATAAACAATCCCATCGATATAAAATTCCATTCTATCCGCAAACCACTCGATTCCATAAATATGGAATCCTGAACTCCCGGCATTTTCATCTCCGGGTGCAGGCGGGTATCCGCCGTATTGCGGATTACTTATCGGAACTTCCTTAAGGCTGTAGTTGTAATAACCGCCCTGGTGCCCATGATTCCCTTCTCTCCACTGGTTATTTTCCCACCGCCATGCATAGTGTGCACTGCCTAAATTATGGTATGGTATTGAACCGACATATTCCATTATATCAATCTCGCCGCCCTGCGGCCACATTATATAATTATATCCGGCCGGTATATCGCCGGGCATCATCCAGAATGCAAAACCCTGCCCCTTATATAAAACATCTCTTGCCCAGATCCTCGCTTCAATTCTATGTCCTATTCCCCATTTGCCTTTAGCGGATGAATTAATTCGTCCGCTGGTGTAGCTGCGTCCACCGTAAGTTTCCTTCCGTGTAGTTATTACCAAGCATCCGCCTTCTGCATTATTAAAACCCTGCTGAATGCTTACATTTTCAGTCCGGCTTGTGGCGCAATCGAGCTGTCCTGTTCCAAAATCTCCATTTACTCCTGTACCGGTTTCATAATTCCATTTTGAAAGATCAAGAGTGGCTCCAGTAAATTCATCATTCCAGATCAAAGTATATCCCGGGTAAACCTCATTCTCATCTTTGTTTTCCGGTTCATCCGTTTGCTCAGAACAAGAGATTAAAAAGGATGATAACAAAGTCAAGATTAAAAACTCAGCCTTTAGAAACTTCTTAAAATTAATAGTCGATTTCATTTTAAAAGAATCATTTTCTTTGATTTGTTAAGATTTCCTATACTAAGACTATAGACATAAACTCCTGCTGAAAGACTTAAAGCGCTAAACTCGACATCATGTTCACCAGGGATTTGTTCTTCATTGACAAGCGTTGCAATTTCATTGCCAAGAATATCATATACCTTAAGTGTAACAAAACCCCCTTCCGTTCCCCCTTTATGGGAAACGGCGCGGGGGATTGTGTATGATATTTTTGTTGACGGATTAAAAGGATTCGGATAATTCTGAAATAAGCCAAATGAAATTAAATTTACGGGATCATCGTCAAGCAGTCCGCTTGCTTTATTCTCAATTACAATTCCATTTATCAAAGGATTATTTATTTCAGATCCAAAATGAATCTCCAGGATCCCATCGTTTACAGAGACATCTGTAATTGTTATTTCATATGCTGTACGGTATCCGTGGCTGTAGATATCAAGGTCATCTACCGCCTTATTATTTTCAATATAGACATCAAATATTCTTTTATCCGGCTGGTTAAAATATTTCTCCGCAAACATTAATTTTACATTATAGATTCCAGCCGGAACCCGTACATTGTATGTTACGAGTCCATACCTATCATTTAAATAAACAGAATCCTCTTCAGTACCGCTTACCGGCACATCCCATTCGGAAATTGAACCGTCGAGATAACCATACTCAACACTGCTGCTCCATTCCTGGTCCTTGA
>JBLNGL010000774.1:0-4688 GCA_050264735.1 Ignavibacteria bacterium
GAGAAAGCCAGGTCATTGCAACTGTGGGTGAGGATCTCGACGGGAGAATTCTTCATTTTGAGATCTGGAATTCTAGAGTAAACCAGGATCCGGAAATTTGGCTGGCAGGAAATGAATGAGCAGGCAGAATATTATAAACACTAATCATGGGAAAATTTTTAAAAAAATAAAAGGGAAAAATTGCACTCAATATCAAATAAAAATAAATATTCTTCATGTCCATAATTCCTGCTGATTTTAAGAAGATTTTCAGGAATTTTTTTTCACTCAACCTAGTGCAGCTTTCAAATATAATTTTTCCTTTAGTAATACTTCCTTACGTAGTTAGAGTAATAGGAGTGGAAAAATTCGGCTTAATCAGTTTTGTACAGTCATTCATAATGTATTTTGTAATTATTTCAGATTACGGATTTAATCTAGCTGGAACAAGAGAAATATCTGTTAATAGAAACGATGCAGGAAGACTTTCAGAAATCTTTTCCGCAGTTCTGCTGGTAAAGATTTTCATAGGAATTCTTTGTGTATCGGTTGTTTCAATTCTAGTATGCACTTTCGATATCTTTAAAGCCAATTGGATGCTTTACATGATCAGTACTGGAATAATCTTCGGTTCGATTCTTTTTCCTCAATGGTTATTTCAAGGTATGGAAAAGATGGAGCTGATACCTGCTGTAAATATTCCTGTTAAGATTGTCCAGCTGCTTCTCATCTTTTTAATAGTCAAGCAGGAAGAGGATTATATTTTATATTTATTTCTTCTGTCGGCCGCACAACTGGTAATTGGTATTTTTGGATTAATTACGGCAGTACAGATTGCAAAAGTAAAACCGGTTTTTCCATCGATAGACAAAATGAAGCAGCAATTAAAGAATGGCTTCAAATATTTTCCAGTCAATATTGGAATAAATATTTTCAATAACTCTAGTGTTTTTATTGTTGGATTACTGGCTGGACAATATGCTGCCGGAATTTTCTCTGCTGCCGATAAAATAAGACTTTCTCTTCAGGGAACATTATCCGGATTTACAATGAGTGTTTATCCTCAAGCTGTAAAAAAAATTAATGAATCGAAGCAAAAATTTTTGGAGTTTATCGGGAAAATTTTTAAAGTTTCAATTGCCTCAGGAACGTTGATTGGGCTGGTATTATTTTTCTTCCCCAAAGAGATTATATTGTTGCTCCTCGGCCCTGAATTTAAAGAAAGCATTATTATACTTAAATTATTCTCAATAGTTATAATAATTTTTTCTATAACGGAAGTATGGTGTTACCTTGTTCTTGTCCCCTTCGGCTTTTATGTTTTAATTAATCAAATCATTTTGTTTACAACTATATTTCACATCGGGCTGTTAGCTGTTTTATTAACTTTTTTTAATTACCCCTGGGCAGTTTATTCAATAATTATTACGCAGCTGATTATTCTTGCCGCTGCCTGGTTCTCTATTAAAAAGAAGAAGCTAATGAGTACCTAGCTTGTTTTATATTTAGAATATTTTCTGAAGTTTTTATTTACAGTTAATTTTTAAAATGAATATTCTGCTGAGCGCAGCTACGGGATATCCTTCGCCGGATACCGGCGGACCAAACAAAATCATTTTTTATTTGCTTCGGGAATTATTGAGGCGTAAAATTAATGCCGACTATATCTCGAAACATTTTGAATTTAATAAGAAACTTAATAGAAGCATCGAGGTAAATTTTCGGAACAAAACCAGGAACAAACTTTTCTTAAACAGTGTGCTTTACAGAAGAGCAGTTACCCATCCATGGTATCTCAACCGTCATTACAATAAACTCAGAGATTATTTCAGTTTAAAAGAAACTTTATTTTCAAAATACGACTGCGTCAATTATCACGATGTTTTAAGCGGTTTTCATTTAAGAAATTTTAAAAAGAAAAAGATTTTAACAATTCACACTGGAGGCAGCATTATTAATGAATTGGACCAGACAATAAAACCGAATTTAAAAATGAAAAATTCACTTTTACAAAGAATTAAGCAGATGGAAGAAGTTGCTTTTAGCGAAGCTTCTTATGTAACGTTTCCAAGCATTGCCGCCAAGAATATGTTCCTTGAAGATCTTGGCAAACCGGAAACAGATAAAATAAAAATTATTTACAACGGTATAGATTTTGATGAAATTGAACAAATAAGTACGTCCAAAGAAATATTGGACAAGTATGGAATTTCCCGCAGGCATGCCTGCTATATTTTCAATGCGGCTAGTCATATCAAAAACAAACACATTGATAAGATTATACTTGCTTCAGAGCTTCTTCTTAAAAAATATCACTTAGATGTTTGTTTTATAAATGCCGGAACAGGTCCCCTGAGCCTGGATTTGAAAAAAATGGTGCGTAGATTTGGATTGGAAAAAAATATCTACTTTCTGGGTGTAATACCCAATAAAGATGTTATCAGGATAATGAAAATATGCGACTTCTTCATCATGGCTTCGGAAAGAGTAGTATTTGATATGGTAATTCTGGAAGCTTTGGCGGCAGGCTCTTTGGTTATAGCAACTTCCGACGGCGGGAATAAAGAAATAATTAAAGATGGCGAAAACGGATATTTACTACGTGAAAACGAACCAGAAGAGATTGCATTAAAGGTTACTGAAGCGGATAAAAGCGTGGTGAAAGGAACGGAGGAATCTATTAAATTATTTTCAATCAGTTCCATGACTAGAAAATATTTGGATCTTTATCAAAATTAAGCTTATGATCAAAGTTTGTCATATCGTTAATATCATTACCGGGAAGTCCGACGGGGTTTACAAACATTTAAAAATGATTTTTGCACTCTCCGACAGAAATAAATTTGAACATTTCCTGATATTTCACGGGAATAAAAAAATTGAGGATGAGCTGAAAGCAATGGGGATTAGAGTATACACTGTAAATTCCCTTGATAGAAAATTTTCTATCCTTACTTTTATAAAAATTTACAGTATAATAATTCAGAATAATCCTGACATAATTCAAACTCATCTTATAAAACCTTATGCTATCGCGGGACTGCTGAATATTTTCCTCAGGAAAAAATTCATTTTCAACTATCACGGAATTTTTATCTCCGGAAATACTTACTACAACTTTTTAGAGAAGTCAATTTACCAGGTTTTACATTATTTAATCTGCTTTTTCAAGGCCGTCAATGTCGTTTTGGTCCCTTCTGAAAAAAGCAAAAAGCTTCTTAAATCGCAGACGAAATTATTTCCCGATCCGATTGTTTATTATAACGGCTATCATTGCCCGGAAGCCGCTGAATTTGATGATAAGATTATAAAAATAATTAGATTAATAAAAAATGAATCTATAATAATTGCAGTTGTGGGAAGGCTCGAGAGGCAAAAAAGAATAGACAGGGCATTGATGCTTATATCCAAAATGAAATCCGAAGGTGCGAATATTCACTTGTTGATTTTCGGCGACGGAAGATTGAAAGCGAAGCTTAAGCGTTTAGCTTCCAACCTCGGTACAGCAGATTCGGTAAGTTTTTTTGATTTTGTCCCGAACGTGGAAAGCTATTTTAAATACTTCGATATACTTCTTTTTACTTCGGAATTTGAAGGACTTCCCCTTACAGTATGGGAAGCAATGGCAAACGAAATTCCGATTGTCGCTCCTGATGTAGGAGGTTTTAAAGAAATTATTGAGGAGAATAATTGCGGATTAATCTTTGAACCTGAGAATTTAGCCGATGCAAAGGAAAAATTAACGGTGCTTCTGAGGGATCAGGGATTAAGGAAAAAACTGGCTGAAAACGGAAAGGCTGCTGTTGAAAATAAATATAATGCTAAGAACCTTATAAGAGTCATTGAAGAGATTTATAACAGCCTATTAAATAAATGAATAAGATACTGCACATTTCTCCCTGCTTCAATTACAACTGTGGAAGGAGTAAGCTTGTTTATCTTTATTTAAGTTATTTTAAAAGCAAAAGCTCTTATGAAATTCATTTTATTACTAACGGGGGAGATTCCCTGGAAAGATTGAAGAAAATCGCGATTAATTATGAGATTTTCAATTTTTCACGAGGGCTCATGAATTTTTTTTACCAAAAAAGATTTTTTAATCAGTTAAAAGATTACATTGCAAAAAATAATATTCAATTAATTCATACTCATCACCGCTTCCCAGAATATATTTCTGTTAAAGCTGCGAAAGAACTGAACATCAGAACAGTTGCTACTGCTCATAATTTCGTAAAAGGTTATAAAAAAATAAGCTTCAAATCTGATAAAATAATTGCAGTCAGCAATTCGCTGAATTCTTATCTTCAAAAGGAATTTAAGGTTGAAAAGGAGAGAATAATTACAATTTATAGTCCTGCTGAAGATTTTCCACCTTATAATCAGGCAGAATTAATTAATTTAAAAGAGGAACTCGGTTTGACTCCCCGGGACAAGGTAATTTTATTTATGGGGAGAATAAATTTTGAAAAAGGTTACGATATACTTTTAAAATCTTTTCAAAAGATCCACAATGAATGGGAAAATACGGTTTTATTGATGTGCGGAAATATTGAGGATAAAAATTTCAGGAAAATCTCGGAAAAATTTACTAATTCCATTATAGTTATCCAGCCGAAAGAAAATCAAAACATCTTTTATGGTATAGCCGATATGGTAGCTCTCCCTTCCAGAACTGATTCTTTCCCTCTGGTTATGATCGAAACGGGGAT
>JBLNGL010000775.1:0-2504 GCA_050264735.1 Ignavibacteria bacterium
ATGAAATTCAGAAAGCTCTTATATCAGCCGGAAAGGTTCTTTAAAATGAAAACGGAAAATTTTTATATAATTATTACAATTTAATTCCCATCACCAGCATAATTTCTTTACTTTTGCTTCATCATTTTGTGTAACTATACAATTAAATTGAAGCAGTACAGCAAATCTTTTGCCAATTGTTTTTCATTTTATGGACGGGGTTAGAACAGGTAGTTTTTAGGAAGTAAAGCCGGATAATCTTAACGATATTTTCATTTTTAAGCAAATAAGTCCGCTGAATTATTTTTAAATTTTAATTTATGAAAGAAAAAAGAAATATTAAACATGTATGTTTTGATCTCGACGGTACTTTAATAGATTCTTACAATACAATTTATAAAAGTACTATTAAGGCAATGGAATTCTTAGAGATTAATGAACCGCTGCAGGCGGAAGAATTTCAGAAAAGAATCGGTCATCATTTTCTCCGGATTTTTGATGAATTAAAAATCCCGGTACCTGACATTGAGCATTTTATTAATGTCTATAAAAACTATTATTTTGATTTTATAGATGAATCAAATATTTATCCGGGGGCAGCAGAGATACTGGAAGTTCTAAATTCAAAGAATATTTCAGTATCGCTTTTAACAACAAAAGTTCAGGACCAGGCTGAAAAAATCATAGATTATTTCAGGCTAAAAAAATATTTTTCTCTGGTGATGGGCAGAAGAGACAGTTTGGGAATAAAACCTTTGCCTGAACCGCTTTTGTTCATTTGCACCAAATTGAATGTGCCGGCTATTAATACTTTGATGGTCGGAGACTCCGAGCTTGATATAAGATGCGGAAAAAATGCCGGTACTTTAACCTGCGCCGCTGCTTACGGGTACCGATCATTGGAAGCATTGTCCGCAGAAAAACCTGATTACATTATTTCAGGAATAAATGAACTGCTTGAATTCATCTGATTATTTTTCAAAACTATTTACCGTTCAAATGCTGATCTCAATTTTGAATTGATATAAATAATTCATGAGCTCTTTATATTTTTCTATTAACAATTTTCAGGATTCATAATGGACATAAAAAAAATAACATTCATTTTGATCTTATTAACCCAGTCGATCATTCTTCCCCAAAAAAACAATGTTCCTAAACTGATAGTAGGTATTGTCGTTGATCAAATGAGATTTGATTATACTACCCGATTCTACAATAATTTTGGAAATGACGGCTTGAAAAGACTGCTCAATGAAGGAACAAATTTTACTTTTACACATTACAATTATGTACCCACTGTAACCGGACCCGGGCATGCAACGGTTTATACTGGAACTTCCCCCTTTTATCACGGGATTATTAATAATACCTGGTTCGATAAAACTGAAAAGAGACAAGTATACTGCACTGAAGATTCTACAGTACATGGAGCGGGCACCGGGGGGAATGAAGGCAAGCAATCTCCTAAAAGATTGTTGACTACAACAATTACTGATCAGCTGAAAATTGCAAGCAGCGGGAAAGCTAAAGTCATCAGCATCTCCATAAAAGACAGGGGTGCGATTTTGCCCGGCGGACAATCCGCAGATGCAGCATACTGGTATGAACACTCCACAGGCAGATTTATTTCTTCCTCCTACTATATGGAGCATCTTCCAAAGTGGATGGACGAATTCAATCACAAAAAACTGCCGGATATTTATCTCTCCCAAAGCTGGGAACTCTCACTTCCGCTTACGGAATATACGGTCAGTACAAAAGATGAAACAACTTATGAAGAGGATGTTTTTGCAGAAGGCAAGGTTTCCTTTCCCCATAATTTTAATAAGCTTGATAGTATAAGCAAATATGGTAAATTAATAACTACTCCGTTCGGTAATCAGCTTTTAGCAGAGCTCGCTAAAGCGGTTATTAAAAACGAAAACATGGGCAAAAACTCTTTTACGGATTTTCTAGCCGTAAGCTTTTCATCTCCGGATTATATCGGCCATGCATACGGCCCGAACTCAGTCGAAGTTCAGGATATGTATATAAAGTTCGATAAGCAGATCGAGGAGTTTCTTAATTATCTGGATACTGAAGTCGGCGCAGGGAATTATCTTTTATTCCTGACAGCCGATCATGGTGTTGCGGAAAACACAGATTTTCTAAAAGGATTAAAAATACATGCAGGGTCATTAAATCTGCAGAAATTTATTGATTCATTGAAAAGTTTTTTAAAAGGAAATTATGGTGACGAGAATATTCTGGAAGGTATTTATGGAAGACAAATATTTTTTAATAAAGCTGAAATTGCAAAAAGAAACTTAAAACTTGCAGAAATCGAGCGGGCTGTAAAAGATTATTTATATGCTTTGCCTGAAGTATCGCAAGTTTTCACCCGGGGCGAATTGGAAAAAGAATCTGCATCGAGGACTTCAGCGAATTTAATCCTGAATGGATTTAATTTTTACAGGAGCGGGGATATTGCATCTGAACTTCAGCCTGACTACCTGACTTCATATTCCGGGAAAGGAACCACA
>JBLNGL010000776.1:0-3711 GCA_050264735.1 Ignavibacteria bacterium
TAGTGGTTAAAGAATTTCTACAGCTGAGACGTGATCCGCGGTTGTTCGGGATTATATTTATTGCACCTGTTCTTCAGCTGATTTTATTAGGCTATGCAGCCACACTTGATATAAATAATATTCAGACTGCAATTTATGATAAAGATAAATCTGCTCTGAGCCGGGATTTAACGGAAAAGTTTCAGAGATCAGGTTATTTCACAATAGATTATTATGTTTATGACTATAAGACTCTGACCCGCTTAATTGATAAAGGCGATGTTCTTTGGGCTTTAGTTATTCCGGAGGATTTTGAAAAAAAAGTTGAGCGGGGTGATCACGTTCTGATACAGGGGATATTTGACGGATCGGATGGAAATAAAACTTCTATCGCTGCCGGTTATGTTAATGGTATTATCCTGAGCTACTCGCAGAATATTTTATTGGAAAAAAGAGAAATGTCCGGTTTAAAAAATGCCGTTGCGGGAAATTTAATTCCCGAAATAAGAGTATGGTATAATCCGGATCTTAAAACAAGAAATTTCATGGTTCCCGCTATAGTCGGACTTCTTCTTACCGTAATTACAACTGTACTAATGGCAATGAGCATCGTGAAAGAGAGAGAGATAGGGACTTTGGAACAGATAATTGTTACCCCGATTAAACCGTATCAGCTTATTATCGGTAAAATACTTCCTTTTATCATATTAGGCTTTATCGATGTGCTTCTCGTAATTGCTGTAATGGTATTCTGGTTCGGGATCGGCATCAGGGGAGATTTCTTTTTCCTGATATTAGCCTCATTCATTTATGTCCTTTCCGCACTCGGCCTAGGATTATTCGTTTCAACAGTCTCTAAAACACAGCAGCAGGCAATGATGGTTGCCATGTTTGTTATTCTTCTTCCCATGAACTTTTTGTCCGGTTTTGCTTTTCCTATTGAAAATATGCCTGGATGGATCCAGCCGATTACTTACTTAATTCCTTTACGGTACTATCTTACCATTTTAAGAGGGGTTATTTTAAAAGGGGACGGTTTGCTGCAGATGCTTCCCGAAACATTAACTCTATTGGGAATCGGAATTTTAATATTAGCAGCAAGCGCGCTCAGATTTAAAAAGAGACTTGAATAAAAAAATCTCCTGCTTTTCTCTTATTGAAAAAAATTATAGCTTTAATCCCGGGCTTAATTAATTCATTGAGTAAAATTTGGAAAGAATCAAAATAAATCTTCCGGAAAAGTTTAAGTTCAAAACAGAGATTCCTTTGCGGATAACTGATATTAATTACGGCGGACATCTCGGTAATGATAAAATTCTTTCGCTGATTCAGGAAGCAAGGGTAAGATTTCTAAAAGAATTCGGGTATTCGGAAATGAATGTAGAAGGCTTCGGAATAATTATGATTGATGCTGCAGTTGAATATAAATCGGAAGCTTTTTACGGAGATACTGTTTTGATTGAAGTTGAAGCGGCAGATTTTGATAAATTCGGGTTCGATATGTTCTATAAATTGGCAAATAAAGAATCAGGCAAAGAAATTGCAAGAGTAAAAACCGGGATATTAATTTATGATTACTCGAAAAAAAGGATTTTGCCCGTTCCGGAAAAATTTCTAGAGAAAATTAAAACCCCGTAGCACAGATTATTAATCTGTGCTACAATTAAAATCCTTCCGTAAAGCTGAACTGCCACAGCCACTTTCTATCAGGCCTGTCGAACGGATGCACATAATCGAGTTCTATAATCGCAAATCCGAATAAATTTAATCTAGCCAGCAGTCCTATGCTGGATACCATCCTTTTTCCGCCTCCGAAATATTTAGGTTTTTCATTATTAAACCAGGCAGTCCCTGCATCAAAAAAAGCTCCGAAGTCGAGCGGTAAATAGCCGTAAAAGCCGCTTCCGATTCCTAATGCGCCTAGTAGAGGAAATCGAAGCTCAAAATTAGCAAGCAGCATTTTGCTCCCTGTAAGCCTGGCAAACAGCTCATTATAAAAAGATGGATTTGTACTAACTTCCTCATTACTGAATGATCCGCTTTCATACCCGCGGACTAAACCGGGATACCCTATATAAAGGGGAGTTAATCTGCTGTCTTCCGAATTTTTACCGTATCTTCCATAATGCAGAATTCTTCCGGCAATGGTGAAAGGGCTGAACGGCATTATATATTCCCTAAAATCTCCGAGCATTTCAACCCATGTTAATGTTCCGAAAGTCGGTGAAACTTCGAACCTGTATCTTTGACCGATTAAAGGGCCGGTTGCACCATAAAAGCTGTTGTCAAAAACCAGTGCAGTACCGACATTCCCGAGATTCAGCGCAGATCCGCTTGGTAACTCTTCAGTTTTATCTTCAATTAGAATCCCGGTCTCATAATTATATGATGTGCTCTGAACTTCCGTTAAAAAAGAAATATTACTGAAACCTCCGGAAAATTCGGCTCTCATAAAATCACTAAAAGGATATGATAGTATTCCGGTAAAAGATCTATTGGTTTGGCGGGTTAAAATTTGCTGCTCTATAATAGCCGGCTGATTATTTACAGTTCCGAGAAAGGTTTGATAGTAGAAAAGACTATATGGAACCTGCTGGATAATACCACCGTAATTCCATCTATGACCGGAATTAAAATAAGCAGCTAATGCTGCAATATCCGTAAAACGAAAAGTGCCTGATGATTGTACTTGCAAACCGGTAATAAGATTATGATCTCCTAATAGATCGCTCCAAATTAAGGCAATTCCTCCTCCGAAGTAAGTCCCATACCTTTCTGAACCGCCAAAAACCGTGGCTTGTGTTGCGCCGACCAAAGAGAGGGACGCGTCGTAGCCTGATATACGGAAAGCTGTATCTTGCGGCAAGCCAAGCATTGGATCTGCCAATGCCTTGGTAATTATGTTATCCTTTCTCTGCAATGGAGGAAGCTTTCCGGGCTGAAACCGTGAGTATTCTGTTATCGGAGTTTTTCCTTCAAGAATATCAGCCGATTCCACTGAATAAATATTATAATTTCCCTTTTCATACGTACTGAATACAATCTTATTAACATCCCGCGCAGATGATAAAGCCGGACTTATTGACGTAATGCCGCTGATGCCTCCATATAAATTTGTTATTTGTGAAATGATATTGTCAGAGATATTTAACCTGTACAAATTGGTAATTCCGTTTTTATCCGAAAGAAAATATATCCCTTTGCCGTCAGGCGTCCATTGCGGATTTATATTTTTTGCGCTGTCAAAACAGGTCAATTGTTCTATTTTTCCGGATTTAAAATCCATTAATGCAAGCTGGTATTCACCTATATCTAGATTGGAAAGTTTTGTAGAAAATCTATCGGTTACAAATGCTAAAGTTTTTCCGTCGGGTGACCATGAAGGCTGTAGCTCCCCAAACGGATCATTCGTGAGATTGCTTAAACTGTCGGTAGTTAAATCATACAAAAATAAATTAGATACACCGTTACTTAATCCTGAAAATACTATATATCTGCCGTCAGGCGACCAGGCAGGATCAAAAATTTCACCAATTTTAGGAAACCTGAATTCCCTTTCGATATCGCCGTTTTCTATATTTAAAATTGATAAAACAGGACGGCCTTTTTCCACTGCAGAGAAAAGAAATCTTTTACCTTTTTGATCCCAGGCTCCGGCTGAATTTATAAACTCGAGCGACTGCAGATGCGTATTCATAACTGAATTTAAAATAGTACTCTTTATTTTCCCTG
>JBLNGL010000777.1:0-2882 GCA_050264735.1 Ignavibacteria bacterium
CTTTGCAACTTTTACGATATTATCTTCATTAATTTTCATATTTACATATCGAAATATATGAATATGTTATTCGGCCTGATGTGCCGGGCTTCACCAATAAAGAAAAAAAACTGAATGCTGAATGAGTGAATGAAAATCTATGAATAACCATCAATAACAATGAATGACCACGAATGACTAAATGGTGAGTAGTGATGTTGAATGATTTAGAGTTATAGGGTGGTTTTATAGTACCGGAGAGGAGGCTCGAACTCCTACGGCATCACTGCCACACGGCCCTGAACCGTGCGTGTCTACCAATTCCACCACTCCGGCATGCTTTGGAAAATTAACAATGAAAAATTAACAATGAACAATTAAATTGACAAATCAGCTTGACTTTCCCGCTTTATAATCTCGCATCTGTAAATTATCTTATCCCGCTCCATACTCCTTACTCCATTCTCCATTCTTACCCTACTACCACCCTGCATCTCCTCTTTTATCTTCACGGATTATTGCATCGTGGTTCTGATGAATTTCACATTCTCTCGGCATGTATCTGGAATTTATAATGTCTTTATAAACTGTGGGGCAGTTTGGAGTTGCTATTCTAGGGTCACCAAGATTCATTGATTCAAGGCAGAAAGATACAGTATCAACACCTGCCGCATGAGGGAAATATTTTAAAGGCAAATCCAGATTCTTGTATGTCTCTTCCATGAAAATGGCCCAGATGGGGAGAGCTGCTCGTGCGCCCTGACCGTACCAATCAGTAAACTTGACCTGATGATCATCAAATCCAACCCAAACGCCGGCAACAAGCTGAGGTGTATACCCGACAAACCATGCATCGGCAAAATCCTGAGTAGTTCCTGTTTTACCAGCCGCAGGCCGGTGAAAATATCTGCCGACTCCTGCCCCCGTACCGTAAGAAAGAACATCCTGCATCATTGCAGTCATTATTTCAGCAGTCTGCGGTGAAACAGCTTCACTATATTCGGGAATAAATTGATCAATTAAAATTCCATTTTTATCTTCAATCCTTAAAATAGAATTTGGAGCTACATGCACCCCGTTATTTGCTAATGTCCCGAAAGCCGAAGTGAGTTCTAATGGAGTTACTTCAGTAGCCCCCAGTGCAAGTGAAGGATATGCAGGCAGCGAGGAGTTTATTCCCATCCTCTTTGCATATTTAACAACTTTAGCAGGGGGAGCCACTTCGCTTATAGTCATCCTTCCTGACACAACATTTACGGAGTGCGCTAATGCCTCTCTTAAGGTTATATACCCGCCGTAACCACTGTCAGCATTGCTGGGCGACCAGCCGTTATAATCGAACTTTTGATTTAATATTGTATAAGCAGGATAATACCCCTTATCTATTGCCGTGGTATACACAATCGGTTTGAAAGCAGAACCGGGCTGCCTTTTAATTCCGGTGACATGATTCAATCCCCTTCCCAAATTTTCTCCTCCTACCATTGCTTTTATCTGGCCTGTTGAAGGTTCAATTGCCACAAACCCTACCTGCACGATAGTCGCCGCATTCTTTACTGAATCGATGAAAGATTTATTATTCTTTAAATTATTGAATATATGAGCTCTCTCATCTTTTGCAGAAGCATTTCTGTATAACTGAGAATTCCTAACTGCCTTATCAATAAGAGCAACCAGCAGACTTTTATTCTCGTCCCAGTTCCAGTTTTTATTAAAGAGCGCCTGATATTCTTCTCGATGCTTTGTTACCGCATCATTTGCATATTTCTGCATCCTGTAATCTATGGTAGTATAAATATTCAATCCGTCCCGGTAAAGATTATAACCATATTTTTCCGAAAATCCTTCAAGCTGCTGCCGGACATATTCCATAAAATGAGGAGCTATGGATCTTACCATGCCTAATTTTTCAGAAACTGTAACTATCGGAACAGTTTTTAATTTCTGATATTTCTCATCGGAAAGCATTTCGTTAACAACCATATTATGCATTACAAGGTTTCGTCTGCGCAGAGAATTTTCCTTATTTCTTACAGGATCATAGTGCTCAGGAGATTTAAGCAGCGCAATAAAGACGGCTGATTCCGGCAGAGTCAGCTCGCTTGCTTTTTTGTCAAAATAAACTTTTGCAGCCGATTCGATTCCGTATGCGCTTCTTCCGAAATAAGAGACATTAAGATATAATTCCAATATTTCATTCTTTGTATAGTTCTGCTCTATCTGGATAGCGGTCATCCACTCCCTTATTTTTCTTACAATGGTTGCAAACATATTTTCATCTTTTCCCTTCAGCTTGTAAAGATTTTTTGCAAGCTGCTGGGTTATTGTGCTTGCCCCTTCTCTGGAAAAAGTAAAAACATTTTTGATCATTGCTTTTGCAAAGCGGGTTAAATCTACTCCCCAGTGATCATAGAAATTCCTGTCTTCGGTAGCGATCAGGGCATTGATCAAATAAGGGGGGAGACTGTCAATATTTGTTTCGATTCTGTTCTCTATAAAAAACTGTCCGAGGAGCTCGCCGTCAATAGTGTAAACTTTTGTAGCCAGTTCAGGCTTGGGGTTTTCAAGCTGCTCCAAGGAAGGGAGTCCGCTTACGGTGTAGGCCAAAAAAACTATCATCAATATCAGAAAAACTCCTGCAGCTATTAATTTTGCCTTTAAGGAGATATTTCCCAGGAATCTTCGTTTACGTTTTTTTCTATCCATGAAATAACTCTTATATTCTGAATCCGAAATTTTTTTACTCATACTAAGTTCATTCCTGCTTTTCCAGAGACAGATCGATTATCCTGAACTTATCATTTTGAAAAATACCATAGCACGGCTCATCCAGCCACGAACCGAGATTTATGTAGTAACCTGATTTATATTTTTCGAAACAGCGTTTGTGGAGATGACCGAAT
>JBLNGL010000778.1:0-4951 GCA_050264735.1 Ignavibacteria bacterium
AAGCGTGAACAATGTGAGTAAGATTTTCAAACTTAATTTGATCTGGAGGGAGAGTATATTTAATCCAATCAGGATAATATCCGACTACTTTATTTTGGGAATAAGCGGAATTAAAAAAAAATAATATAACATGAAAGAACAGAATCGCTGTCTTTTTAGTGATCATTATGATAATTAAATTAAATGGGCTATCCCTCGTAGGATAGCCCATGGACTATTTCACGTTTCTTCTATTTTTTTACTTCAACAGCATCAGCTTTTTTGTCTCTGTAAATGTTCCGGCCTGGATACGATAAAAGTAAATACCGCTGGAAAGTGAACCAGCATTGAATGCTGTTTGATAATATCCTGCAGGCATTTCTTCATTTATCAATTCCATTACCTTTTCGCCGAGTAGATTATATACATCAAGCTGAACCAAAGTCTGCTGCGGCAATGCAAATCTTATGGTAGTAGATGGATTAAATGGATTCGGATAATTCTGGCTTAAGCTGAACTGCTTAGGCAGCAACGATTGATCTTCATCTACTCCGACTCGAATGTAATCAGAACCGTCATAAGGTATTATGTTGGTTCTCCATGGAGTCATATTATTTGTCGGAATAAATTGTATTTTATTCCCGGCCAGGAATTTAGCCGTTCCCAAATATTCAGCAGTATTCCAAACTGCATCCAGCATGACGGCTGCCCACATTACAGAGGCAACACGGGTACCGCCCGTTAATTGGTCATTATCATGGATATTTATTGCCAATCCGAAGACACTATCTGCTGCAACTGAAATAGTTTCTCCGGCTGTCGTTATTTCTGACCACTTCATACCTAATTCAAGAACATATCCTCCTTCTACTGTATGCCTTGCATACTGCTTATTGGCAGCATTGGTAATTATATTTAAGCTGTCCGATCCTGCACCGCCAAGTATTGTTAAATTAGGAGCATAAATTGTGTTTGCAACACTGTCGGTTGCTTCCGGATCGATTTTTAATTCCAAACCATCATCTTGATATGAATTTTGGCCACTACCGGAAATGATATCATCCATAACCTCTATGTATGCATAGAACCATTGCTCATCCCAGGCAGCCCATACTTTTGCCGATAAATCCGAATCATTAGTAGGTACGCCGTTATCATTCCATGCATAAGATCTGATCTGAAGATAACCTCCGTCTGGTCCCTCTGGTTCTATTGATGTGTAGAAATCGTCTTTATTACCGTCAACTATGATTAATGCCTGGGGAGCACTTGTATTATCCAGGATAGCTATATCGGCAGTAGTATCATTTTCAACTCCCCTTGTATACCCCTGAGTATAAATTACTTCATCGGCTGCATCCCCATCAACATTCGCAATAGCAACAACATCAAGCTGACCACCTGTGCTATCAGCTACAGGTACTAAAAATGAATCAATTATTGACGATTCATAATTATCAGGATTAGAAATATCTCCACCTTGAAATTCAACACGTAATACTGCATTATTAGGCACACTTGCAGGGCTTCCCCTAGTTCCAAATACAAAATCCCAATTTCCATCATTATCAAGATCTCCTCCTGCAGCACCATTAAGGGTTCGCACATTAATTAGTGTATCGGAAATATCAAAAGTTTGGAGAGTATCCCCGGCTTGTTTTAACACGTATACCCTAGTTGGATCGTCCCAGCCTCCTAAAACAATTTCATCGGTTCCATCGTTATCCAGATCAGCATTTACAGAACCTTTAAAGGAACCATAATTATCAGCTACACCGCTTAATGGGGCTAATACTGTCCAGGTATTATTATCATATTTAACGGGGTATATATCACCATCATCATTAAACAGATAAATAATATTACCTATAATACTGAAATCGTATTTGATTCCACTGTCGGTTAAAGTCGTATCCTGAGAACCATCTGCTTCAAGACTCCATGTTTCAGATCCGCCTCCAACATCAGGGATATCATCTACTGAAAGGATCCCATAATGATAGGTGCCAGCTCTTTCACAAAATACTAATTCCTCAGTACCATCATTATCAACATCCTGAACAACAAATTTTATCGGCCTTATGTTTATTCCATCTCCCGTTACTATTGGAGTGCTGGCATTAGGGAGGAATCCGCCAAATCCATCATCAACTCCCATAATATCACTGCCGTCTCCAACAGTTTCATATACTAATATTCTTGATACTTCCGGATAAGGACTGAAATTAACCGGTGCCCAATAAATTTCAGGTTTATTGTCTTTATCCAGATCCCCCCATGTAAATGCCGGCCAGGTATTTTGGAATTCTAATGGAGAAACAGCAGCCCAAACAGAGTCCCATGTTTGGTTTGTCTCATTCCACTCGAATTTATAAATCATGGGAATTAATTCATCATCCCTATCAATCATATTTGTATTGCATGCATAGATTTCTTTCAATCCATCTCCATCGAAGTCAACCCCTGCAACCAAATTACCAAATCCACCTACTTCATATTGAAGAGTTGGTATTGAAGCTCTTTCGAATACATCTTGTGCATTCAGGCTTATAATTAATGAAAAGAAAAGAAATACGGTAAGAAGTTTTTGCATAGCTCCTCCGGCTTAAAAGTGTGAGTAATTTTGGTTAAAAATACTTTTACAAATTAAAAGATATTTTTTGTTTTTGCAAACTTATTTACAGTCTAAGGGAATTTTTTATGAGGATATAGTTATAAAGTAGTTTATATTCAAATTAAGAACTAATAAAGAGGCTGAACACATTGTTCAGCCTCTTGCTCATTTTTATTTCGTGAGTACCATTTGCTTAGATTGACTAAACAGAATTTTATTCCCCTTGGTTGCTGTAATTCTATAAATATAAATTCCACTTAGATTTGAATCATCAAAAATAGTTCATAGGTTCCAGGCTCCTTGTATTCATTAAGTAATTCAGCTACTTCAGCACCTAGATATCATAAATTTTTATGTTAATCATTAAATAGCAGTTTATAACCTCTTGATAATTTTTTAAAAAAATAATAAGTTGAAATATGGAACCAGAATAGAACTACAAGGAGTTTATATGCCGAGCTTAACTATTAAAAATATACCTGATAAAGTTTATAAAAAATTAAAGCTGAAAGCGGAACGGAATAAAAGAAGTCTAAATAGTGAAATTTTGACCTGCCTGGAATCTGCAGTTGAATACAGAAAAATTGATTCCGACGAATTAATCAAAAAGGCACGTATGCGAAGAAGCGGAATTGAATATGTTATTAAGGATGAAGAAGTAACAAAATTGAAACAAAGCGGCAGGTTATGATCGTTATAGATACTAATGTTATTGTTAGCTTTTGGCTTCCGGGGGATCTTACCGGCAATGCAGAAAGGCTTATAAATAAAGACCCGGAATGGATTGTACCGGTTCTCTGGCGTTCTGAATTCAGAAGTGTTCTGTCTTTATACCTGAGGAAGAAGCTGCTCACCTTGGAAAAAATATTAAATATTATAGAGGAAGCTGAAGAGCATCTTAAGGATAACGAGTTCTATGTTCCCAGCAGCGATATTATGGAGCTTGTAAACAGCTCAAACTGTTCGGCTTATGACTGCGAGTTTGTTGCCTTAGCCCGTAATTTTAAAACAAAACTTATAACGACAGACAAGCAGATCTTAAAAGAATTCCCTTCAATAACAAAATCATTAAAAGAATTTTAAGTTTTATTTTAATTGCTATATTAATAATTCAAATAAAAAGATGAAAAAAAAATTTAGGCAGAATAGAAGAGATTTTATTAAAACCGGCGGAAGCATTTTTGCCGGTTCAATCTTAACAGCGGGCTATGTCCCGAAATTTTTTTCGAATTCAAAATCAATTAGCGGAAGAATGAAATTAACATATAAACCCTACACTCTTGAGTTAAAACATGTTTTTACTATAGCTGCAAATTCACGAACAACAACACCAGTCATGCTTACTGAAATAGAGTATGAAGGTGTAATCGGGCGCGGTGAAGCCTCGATGCCGCCGTACCTCGGAGAATCCCAGGAAACCGCATCTGCCTTTTTAGCAAAGGTTGATCTAAGTCGTTTTAAAAATTCATTTGATCTTGAAGATATTCTAAGCTATGTGGATTCCATTGCAGAAAAGAACACCGCTGCAAAAGCATCCGTCGATATCGCCCTTCACGACCTGATTGGAAAACTTATGGGCAAGCCCTGGTATGCTATCTGGGGATTTGATAAGGAAAAAACTCCCTATACTTCTTTTACTATCGGGATAGATACTGCCGAGGTCGTTAAGCAGAAAGTAAAAGAGGCTGATATTTATAAGATTTTGAAAGTGAAGCTCGGAAGAGAAAATGATAAAGAGATGATCGAGACGATCAGCTCTGTAACGGATAAGCCTCTAACGGTTGATGTCAACCAGGGATGGAAGGATAAACAGTTTGCTCTTGATATGATTAATTGGCTGAGTGAAAAAAATGTTGAATTTGTCGAGCAGCCGATGCCTAAAGAGCAAGTTGACGACATTGCATGGGTGACGGAAAGAAGCCCTTTACCCGTTATAGGCGATGAATCCGTCCAGAGATTATCTGATGTAGTTAAAGCACATGGGGTGTATAACGGAATAAATATAAAATTAATGAAATGCACCGGGATGAGAGAGGCCCATAAAATGCTTTTGCTGGCGCGATCGCTTGGATTGAAAGTAATGCTCGGCTGTATGACTGAAACGTCCTGCGCAATTTCCGCAGCTTCACAGTTATCCCCAATGGTAGATTGGGCGGATCTTGACGGGAATCTGCTTATAAAAAATGATCCTTATAAAGGGACTGAAGTTATTGATGGAAAACTTGTTTTGAATGATAAGCCGGGGATTGGATTGCATTAGTTTTTTTATAAATAATATTCAATGCTCAATTTTCAATATTCAATAAATATCCTGTGCGACAATAAAAATTGATCATTGAGAGTTGAACATTGAATATT
>JBLNGL010000779.1:0-2574 GCA_050264735.1 Ignavibacteria bacterium
ATAAAAGTATTTCTTTGTGCACGTTTTCTTTTTATCATTATCTGTGCTGAACATACAAGCCCTTCAAATCAATTTGAAATAACGGAAGCGAAAGGATTTCCCCCCTGGCTCAAAGATAAGCATTATTCAACTAATCAGACCTCCGGGATTGCATTTATCGGGAGAGATAAAAATAATCTGAAAACTTTCTTGGCTGCAGATGATATCGGGAAAATTCATCATTTGAAAATTAAAGACGATACGCTTCTGTATTTGAGTCCAGTTAATTTTAGCAAAGAAGCAGAAATTTTTCTGGACACCTTTCCCAAAGCCGATTTTGAAGATATAACTTATGATAAATCTTCGAATGCTGTATTTGTATCCATTGAAGGAAATCTTCCGGATCCAAAAAAATATACCTGCATCTGCCTAATAAATTTTGAGAACGAAGATCCCTTTTCAGATAAAATTGTTTCTTTTCGAAGATTAAATTTCAAACCGGGAAATTTATTTTTTAAATATGTAGATAATAACATGGGCTATGAAGGGCTGGCGGTCGACTCAAATTATTTTTATCTGGGATTGGAAGGAATTAAAAAAAATAATTTATTTGCAGACAGTACTTTAATCTTAATCGCCGGGAAAAAAGATCTGAAGATAAAAAAATTAATCAATGCCAGAAATTTTGGAATTCAAAGCATTTGCGGTCTGTATTCCCAAAACGATAAAAATATAATCGGCGTCGATAGAAATAAAAGAAAGATTTTCCGGATAATATTTAATGACGACTTAACGGTAAAAAGAGCTTTTAGTAAGGATGTAGATACAAAAATTCCTTCTTTCCCTGCAATTAGTTATGTTGCATCATTGGAATCTGTTTCGATGGATGACCAGAGCTGCATTTATTTAGTTGATGATCCATGGAAACAGTTTTTTATTCCTTCAAATCAAATATTGCGGAAAATTGACAGTACTGCGGTGAAAAATTTTACGGATTTTGTTCCTGTTATTTATAAGTTCAAACTCGAATCAGACGATAAACTTTCTGATAGAGGGGAATAAAGGAGAATTTTAATTTTGGAAGAGCTGCTGAATTATATCCAAAACAATTATGAAAATTTTATTGAGGAACTAAAAGAATATTTAAGGATTCCCAGCATCAGCACCCTGCCTGCCCATAAAAAAGACATTGCCTGTTGTGCCGATTTTACTGCAAATAAATTGAAGAATGCCGGGTTAAGCAGGGTTGAAATTTTTCAAACTGAAGGTCATCCTATAGTTTATGGTGAATGGCTCGGCGCACCGGGTATGCCGACTGTTCTTATCTACGGTCATTATGATGTTCAGCCCGTTGATCCCCTTGAGTTGTGGGATAATCCTCCTTTCGATCCGGTTATTAAAAACGGAAAAATTTATGCAAGAGGAGCAAATGATAATAAAGGACAGCTTTTCACACATATTAAAAGTATTGAATCATATTTCCGTACTGCAGGCTCTCCTCCGGTAAATATTAAATTTCTGGTAGAAGGGGAAGAGGAAATCGGCAGCGAACACCTGGAAATATTTATAAAGAATAATTCCGATCTTTTAAAATGCGGTGCAATTTTAATTTCCGATACCGATTTGTATGCCGAAGGGATTCCCACTATAACTTACGGATTAAGGGGGTTAGTTTATTTTAATATTGATATTACCGGACCGGATCGCGATCTTCATTCCGGTACTTTCGGAGGCGTTTCTCCTAATCCCGCAAATATTCTTGCAAAGATTATTTCCGAACTGCATGATCAAAACGGAAAAATTAATATCCCCGGCTTTTATGATGATGTGCTGAAAGTTTCCAAGAAGGAGAGGGAAAGTATAAGATCTCTGAACTTTTCGGAGAAAAAATTAGCAAAGGAGATTAAAGTAAAAGAATTACAGGGTGAAAAAGGTTTCTCTGCAATAGAAAGAACCTGGATCAGACCTTCTCTGGACTGTCATGGCATCATTTCAGGATTTACCGGAGAAGGAGCAAAAACTATTATTCCTTCAAAAGCTTCTGCAAAAGTAAGCATCAGACTTGTGCCTAACCAGAACCCGAATAAAGTTGTGAAGCAATTTAAAAGATTTATCAATAAGGTTGCTCCCAAGTCGGTGAAAGTTAATATAACCTATTTACACGGCGCTCCGCCGTCTTTAACACCCTTGGACTCAAACGTAACTAAAGCTGCTTCGAGAGGAATGGAAAAAGCGTTCGGTAAAAAAACAGTATTTGTAAGAGACGGAGGTTCTATACCTATAATCAATTTATTTTCAAAAAGACTAAAAGCGCCTGTAGTTTTAATGGGTTTAGGATTGAGCACGGAAAATCTGCATTCCCCTAACGAACATTTTAATTTAAATCATTTTAAACTGGGTATATTAAGTTCTGCTTTTTTTATGAAAGAAATATCCGAAGTTTCGAGATAATTTTTGAATATTTACACTATTAAAATTCTGCCGAAGAATCAATTTTTTAAAATAGAGTGATTAAAAAGGCGACTTTTATAAAAAATTTTAATAAATAACCGCACATTAATAACTCCTTTGCAGTAATAGCATAATTAGTTTATC
>JBLNGL010000780.1:0-6256 GCA_050264735.1 Ignavibacteria bacterium
TGTTTTGGCAAAAGTCCGCGAGCGTTTTCCTGAATTTACTCCTGCGGCTTATTTAAATGGTACGGTTAAACCCGACAGTTTTAAATGGTTATTAACTGAACGGATTGGAACGAAGGATAAAATTTATGGATACCTTGGCCCCAGGTTCCTGGAACTTATGATGATTGTTCATCATTTTTTTAAAGGGACATACTTATCTTATGCATCACCCTCATTAACAAAGAAGGGAAGATCAACACTGCTTCTCCTCTGGCCGTTTGATAAAGGACTTAGAAAAGCTTTACTGAATTTCTTGAAGAATCCGTTTAGAATATTTAAGAGGACACATCTGCAGACCATTATGTTCATCCAGCCTGTGGACTTTACTGAAAAAGGCGAGCAGAATATGTGCGACGGCTGCCCCGATATTACTGTTTATAAGGATGAATTAGTCTGGTCCTGCAGAATGGAAGAACAGAACAAGTATAATACATGGCTGAGAACGGTTCCAAAAAAAAATTAATTCAAAGCGGCTGATTGCATACAAAATAAATTAAAAATTCAGATCAACATAAAAGTAGATTTTGGAGGCTTACCGTGAAAAAAGCAATAATAATTCTGTTTATCCTTTGTACAACAATACTAAGCGGGCAAACGGATTCTACCTCGAAACCTGCCCCGGAACCTGTTTATTCTGTCCCGCAGGAGTCGGAACCCAGCAGGATTTATTTAGGAGGAACTGTCAGTTTTAGTTTCTGGAATGATTACTTTTATCTCGGATTGTTCCCAATGATCGGCTATCAATTTTCAAATAAATTTACTGCTGGAATTAGAGTCGGGTATGCATATTTAAATGACGATAGATATAGTCCGGCTTTAAAATCGGATAACTATGGAGGCGGTGTTTTTGCGCAATACAGTATTATTCCTCAAATTTATGCAAAATCTGAACTACTTTACTGCAGTTTTGAAAGAGTAGCAACTGTAACCCTGACTAATTATACCACGGAACGCGTCGGCGTTCCGCTGCTTCTGTTGGGTGCCGGCTACAATCATCAGATAAGCAGGAATGCCTCGGTATTTGTTGAATTTATGTGGGATGTAATTCAGGATGATAATTCCCCGTTCCCGTCGGGCGAGCCCTTTATAAGCTTCGGAGCAGGTGTCGGTCTTTAAGAATAAACAATATCTACAATTGATATTATTCAAAGGTCCGTTTCAGTACAATTAAATTAAAGTTTCTCATTTTCTGTAATAATTTGCGGATAAGCTATGAAATCAATAAGAATAATTCTTTTAACCTTACTTTTTACATTAATAATATATCCTCAGCAAAAGTATGGTTCCGATTTGCAATTGCATCTTGCTGCTCCAGTTGGAAGTTACGCCAAGTATTTTAATGTCGGATTTGGTGTGACAGGCGGTTTCTACTATCACCTAGAAGAAAATCTCCGTTTAGGTTTAAGCTTAGGATATATTAAGATCGGGGCAGACGCTGCTGATATAGAAGAATATTACAGGACCACAGTCTCTTCAGGGGATTTAAATATGACGGGATTTGTCGGGGTAATACCGTTGCTTATAACATTCAAAATGGTTTCCCCGGGTCGTAAATACAAGGTTTATGGTGAAATCGATGGCGGATTATATACTTATTGGACCAAAGCTACAGGCAATTTCACCAATAACGGAGCTACTTCGTCTATCGATAAATCGGAGTTCCGGAGCGAACCCGGAATTTCCTTCGGCGTAGGAAGCCTTCTTAAAATGGGTGAAACATTATGGCTCGACTTTAATTTTAAGTACCATTTGGTTCAGAACAGCGAATACATAAACGCAGATCCGGAATATGAGGCAATCTCCACAAGCAAGATGATAATTGTGGGTGTAGGGCTTAATTGGAATTTTGAATCAGGAGCCGAGGAATAAAAAAATTATAAATAAAAAGGTTAAATATGTTAAAGCTGAATCTGATGTTGTGTACGGTATACTTGCTCTTTTGTGCAGGCTGCAGCTCCTCACCTAAACTTATTTCATCATGGCGGGCTCCGAATTCAACTATTTATTTTGATTCCCTTCATAAAGTTTTAGTAGTTGCCGCTCTTAATGATAGTTATAACAGAAAATTTACGGAAAACAGGATTGCCGCCAGGTTTGGAAACGCAGGAGTTAAATCGTATGAATATTTTGAACTGCCCGACCTAGTAGAAAAAAAGAATTACCTAATTAAAAAATTTAAAGAGGAAAATTTCAACGGGGCTGTTGTTATTAGGGTAGTTTCTCAACAATCAGAAGTTACGGCGCAGCAGACCATACCTACCTACCTTTTAGATTATTGGGATTTCGCAGATTATTATGTTGATTCCAGAATGAGTGCAGGAAGAATGACCCATGATGAATTCTATAGAATTGAAGTTAATGTTTATTCATTTGAAACTAACAAGCTGATCTGGTCTTGTCTTGCATCCTGGACTAATCCGGAATTCAATATGGAAAGATTAGTCAATAACATAGTTAATTTAGTTGCCGATAAAATGGATGAAGAAAATTTTATAATCAGATAATTTCGTAAAAGATTATTGAGACTGAAATTATTGGTAAATTAAAAAACGGAATTCGTGATTAAAAGAAGTAATAATTGTATTTATCACCATGATTAATTCCGCGGTATTTGTCGGCCGCAGCATTAAATTACTCAGCTGATGTTTTCCCGGTTGTCCTGATTACCGGAGTTCTTCCCTTGAATTCTTCTGCGGCTATGTTTAATGATTGAACCGGTGAAAGTTTCAATCCAATCCGGAGAGGAGCTCAGAATATCTTCGGTTGTTTTAATTTTCAACCTGGGTAAGATTTTTATACATCGCTGGCTATTGCAGTAGGTCCTGGAGCAGGTATCACAATAGCAAAGTCATTAAGGCAAAAAGGAAAAGCATTAAAGTTTTCAAATAAAAAATCTTGCAGATTAATATATCACAATAATTTCATGGTGCCCATATGAAAAATATACTTGTTGTTGTTTTATTCTGCTTATCTTTTTTCAATGACATATTCGGACAAGCTTATTCGGCTCAGGGCCTTGAAAGAACCGACTCTCTTGAAAATTTAGAATATCCCTACATCTTCCCTATATACGGAGCCGATGCTGCAAAGCTGGGCTATAAGCTCCCTTATTCAGCGGGAATCGGTATTAACTATTTATGGCAAAACTCAGATTTGATTATTGATAATCTTAATATAGGTTTTAACAATGGGCCGATGCAAAACCTCGATGAAATAATCAGGTTTAATGATGCCCAATCTTCTGCTTCTGCCGTAAACCTGCGTCCTGATTTATGGCTCTTCCCGTTTCTTAATGTTTATGGAATATTTGCCCATGCAAAAACATCTACCGAAATTAATGCCGGCATCTGGCTCCCCGATACGGCGAACGTATGGCAGGAACTCACTGCCCTGGCAACCACAGCAAATTTTGATGCAACTACATTTGGAGTCGGCGTTACTCCGACATTTGCGGTCACCGGATGGTGGATTGCTTTAGACATGAATGTGGCCTGGACAGATGTGAGTGCACTGGATGAACCTGTCTTTACATTTGTCTTTGGTCCAAGGATGGGGAAGACTTTTAAATTAAATGAAGAAGATATGAATATTGCCCTTTGGTTCGGCGGATTCAGGGTTAAGTTTTCATCTTCCACTAACGGATCATTGAACTTAAGCGAATTGTTTAATCTTGGGGATTTACAGGCCAGGGTTGATCAGGGTTTTATAACAGTCGATGTAGCGCAGGCAAATCTTGATGCCTGGTGGAATAGTCTAACCCCGATTGAACAGCAGAAACCTGCCAATAAAGCAAAGTATGAAACAGGTACCAGGACAATAGAAAAAGCCGGGAATATTCTTACTTCTCTTGATGGTGCTTTGAGCAATGCGGAAAGTTCTACAGTCCAATATTCCCTTGATAAAACAAATAAAAACAAATGGAATATTATTGTCGGATCGCAATTTCAATTAAACAAGCATTGGCAGCTCCGTGCTGAGTATGGTTTTCTTGGAAGCCGGCATCAGTTTATAGGAGGGGTTCAGTACCGTTTTGGTTTTTAAATCTAAATGAAAACTTATTTGCTTATTCCCGCATTTTTATTTTGCAGCATGACAGTCAATGCCCAGGTCCTGATTTCATTAATTTTCGGAGACGAATTAAATACCGGTGCAATTGAATTCGGGCTAGACGGCGGAATTAACTTTACAAATATTCAGAAAATTGAAGAAGCGGATTTTTTATTGGGCTGGAATCTCGGATTTTATTTTGATATCAAATTGAAAGATACTTCCTGGATGGTAAACACCGGTGTAATTGTTAAAGGTAACCTTGGCGCTGAAGGCATACCGGTTTATTCATTAAATAAACCTGAAATAGATAATTTATTTTCAGGCGGAAGTGTAACCCGAAAACTAAACTACTTCAGCGTTCCGGTTATGATTAAATATATTTTCAAAAATAATTTTTATTTAAAAGCCGGGGTACAGCTTGGATTAATGTACAACGGGTATGATACTTTTGTAAAAAGTATTGACGAGGAAGATGATCTGCAGTATGATGTAAATATAAAAAATCAGTATCATCCTTTAGATGCAGGAGCGGCGATCGGAGCAGGCTACCGACTGCTGAGCGGAGACGGCATAAATATCGGCGTACAGTATTACCAGGGATTCATTGATGTAAGGATAGATGATTCATCACCTGCTGAAATGAACAGCGCATTCTATCTGAATGTCGGAATTCCAATTGGAAAATAAATTTTATATTTTAATATTAAGATCTAAGAGGAGACAGCTCTAGGGCATGATAATTTGCAAATTCCTGATTGGTCAGCTGTACCTTTAAATCAAATAGTATATAGCTGGAAAAATATCCTGATTAAAATCCGACACCTACCCCGATACTAATAAAAGGATCCCATTCTTCATAAGGAGAGTTGTCATCCTGCAGAACATCAAATAATACCTCTACAATCAAAGAAGTATTGGGAGATATCGGCTGAACAAATCCTCCGCCCAGGTATATAAAGGGGACCCACTCCCTCTCTGATTTGAGATCGGAAACTTTATACTGATAGCTGAAATAAGCAAATTCGGAATGGAAATAAAGCTTGGGAATTATTCTGTACCTGCCGAACACGCTTCCGCCGTAGTTATGATAAATAACATCAGTATGGTATCTTGAATCATTAATATATTCATAACCTATTTTAAATCCGGCTGAAAATTTAGGAGATATTCGGTACCCGACCATTGGTTCGATGCTCATCCGGAAATATTCTCCAAAACTGAATCCAATCGTGCCTCCGTAGTAGACAGGGTTGACTTCCTCTGTTTTTACGGAAACAGGTTCGTTAATTTTAGCAGTATCCTCCGTCTGCGTATAAGACTGTGAAAGCCATAAAAAACTTAATCCAAGAATGATGAAAAACTTTTTCATAAATGCACTCCTGTTTATGTAATTTGTTTTATAAGAACATTATAGAAAAACTCTGCAAATTCTAAACCGAAATACTTTCTTAAAAGAAACCACAGTAAAAGTCAAATATAATGATATAATTTTTATTTAAATAATCTGGTAATTCAATCGGAATCTCACTTAGTGAAAATAAAATAAAGAAATTCTGCCCCTTGTTTGTCCATAATCCGATAGTTTTTATAACCGTGAAATTAATAAACTTTTGTTATATATAACGATGGTCGTTTTATTTAACGGCTCCGGAATAACCTTATTCTCTTTTTTCATAAAATTACATTATTTACATTGCCAGAGGGTGGCAGACTTGTTGGCTGTTGAAAATGGGGCTTAAAAATCAATTTTGCAGTTAACTTATTCCAGGGATCTCCTTTTTATGGCAGCATGCTGGATTTGCACAGGCATAAACCAGAGCATCCAATCGATTTTTGTCAGGCAAAATATATGGTCCGGCTTAAGAAAGCAGAAATATAAAATCCTAATTAGCTAAAATTATTTTTCTTTGGAAGAATAAAAGGATTAATCATTGAAGAGAAAAAAATTTATAAAAAATTCTCTTTTGATAAGCTTAGGTTCATTATTTTTTAATAACACATTATCTGCGGGAAGTGAACCGAAATCGCCGCTTTATAAACCCGAAATCGGCAAATGGAAAAATGATGAAATAGATTTATGCTGGATTGGCCACTCGACAGTGCTGATAAATTTTTACGGGACATATATTCTTACCGATCCTGCGTTATTACCCCGGGTCGGGATACG
>JBLNGL010000781.1:0-5714 GCA_050264735.1 Ignavibacteria bacterium
TTTTTAATTTAGAAAAGTTTAATTCTTTATAGATTCCTTCTTTATAGAAAACCGCCGATTCAAGAGCTAATAAAAAGGCGAACACTAAAGATAGGACAGGTGAATTGATAAACACTGAGAATAATGCCGAAATCATGAGTGCTGTAATTGAAACAGATATTCCCAGAATTAGTTCTTTAAAAGAAGGATTGCTTGCTTTTTTCTTCAACAAATATTTAATCCCAAAGAAAAGAGGGAAAAAAATCAAGAGGCACAAGGATAATAATCCTAAGAATCCGCTTTCAAAATAAAGCTGTATAAAATCATTATGCCAGCTGCTTATCCTCGGGTCGCTTAACTCATTCATATATGGGAAAATCAGGTGAAAACTTCTTGGTCCGTAACCAAATAAAGGATTCTTGAATTTCAAAAAAACATCCTCAGCTCCTTTTATAAGTATATCTCTATCGGATAAGAGTGAAGGATTGCTGACTCTGTACCCGAATAATCCAAAACTGTTATTATAAAACGAAATTGAACATAAAAAAAATGTAAATACAGTAATTGTAATGAATTCCTTTAAGTTAATTTTTTTTAGAACCAAACCGGTTAAGAAAACTAAAACAGCTATAGCTACATTTACCCTGCCTAGTGAAGTAATAATTCCTGTTAAAATAAAAGAAATCCCTATTGATCTTACCAGCCAGTTTAATGAAACGTTATGAATCGCAATACTGAAGATTAGAACAGGCAAAGCTGCCACCAGATAAGTAGAAAAGGACATATACCCGGAACTAAAAGAGCTTGCCCTATAATCAAAATCTAAATTGAATTTAATAATACCGATTACGGCCACAACAGCTGAGGCGGCGGCAAATCCAGATACAATTTTAGTAAGATAATTCCGGTCGAAAATTTTTAAATAAAAGCTGATTGAAAAAAAAGCAAAATAAAAAAGAGCTTCTTTATATAAGGATTGAATACTTTCTTCAGGAAAATCGGAAAATATAATTGAAATTAATCTCACTAATCCATAGGTGAGAATTAACAGGGTGAAAATGTCAAATGCTTTCTGCTTTTCACTGAATTTTTCAAGTATCCAAAGAAATGCAAGAAGCGCTCCAAATAATTGAACTAGAAACAGAGATATTAAAAAACTGCACGCAAAACAGATTAAAATAAAAAACGGCAGCCTTGAATTAAATCTGCTTGTAATTTTGTCCATTTTTTAAAATCAATCTCTAAATTGCATTTCATAAAATTTTTTATAAAGTCCGTTTGAAATTTCAATCAACTCGTCATGCCTGCCGGCTTGGATAATATTTCCCTTATCAAGGACAAGAATTCTTGTAGCATTTCTTATGGTGCTGAGCCGATGAGCAATGACAATGGTAGTCCTATTTTCCATCATTCTTTCAATTGCTTCCTGGACTAGAATTTCCGATTCATTATCGAGTGCAGAAGTAGCCTCGTCGAAGATCATAATTGACGGATTTTTTAAGATAGCCCTGGCGATTGACAGTCTTTGCCGCTGACCGCCTGAAAGTCTAATCCCTCTTTCGCCGATAATTGTGTCATATCCTTCGGGCATTTCTTCAATAAAGTTATGGGCATTTGCAGCTTTTGAAGCCTCAATTATTTTTTCAAACGGGTACTCATTAAGACCATAAGCAATATTATTTCTAACCGACTCGTTGAAAAGAAAGGTTTCTTGAGTTACTATTCCCATAAAGGATCTAAGGCTTTGAAGGGGGATAGTTCTTATATCAATTCCATCCAGCAGTATTCTTCCCTGTATAGGATCATAAAACCGGGGGATCAGGTCTACTAAAGTTGATTTACCTCCTCCGCTTGGGCCAACCAACGCCAGCACTTCTCCTTTTTTTACAGTGAACCCGATATTTTTAAGCACCGGTTCTTCTGAATCATCATAGGAGAAAGAAACATTTTCAAAGATTATAGAATCTTCAAATGATTTAACTGCGATTGGAGTCGGCGGATTTTTGATATTTGGTTTAGTATCCAGAATTTCAAAAACTCTTTCGGCGGCTCCGCTTGCTTCTTGTATCCGGCTGTTTACACTGCTTAATTCTTTAATCGGCGGCATCATTTGAAAAATAGCAAACAGGAAACCTAAAAATTCACTCGCCTTAAGGGTATTATTTTGAAGTACTAGAACTCCGCCGTAGTAAATAATAATTACGCCTACTATAACACTTAAAAATTCAGTAACGGGGGAAGCGGTATTTCTTACTCTCACAATTCGAAGAATCATTTTTAAGTAATTAAAAGTTTCTCTTTTAAATTTTTTATTCTCATAAGATTCCATCCCGAATGCTTTGACAATTTTAACTCCGGAAATGGTTTCCTGGAGTATACTTGTAATGTCGGCCATTTTTGCCTGCACCGCAGTACTGTATTTCCTCAGTTTAATTCCTATCCAGGTAATAATCAGCATTGAGAACGGAAGAATGATAAAAGCAACAAGGGTCAATTGCCAGCTGATGCTTAAAGCTATAATAAAGAACACCAATATTGTAAGCGGCTCCCGGATTAAATTTAGAAATGTTGCCGAGATGCTGGATTGAATAACGCTTACGTCGTTTATAAAGCGTGAAATTAAATTTCCGACCCTTTCTTTTTTAAAATAGCTCATCGGCAGCTGATGCAAATGTTCATAGGTCTCATCCCTTAAGTTTTTCATTGATCCGTATTCTACATAAGTAAGATAATATGCCTGCAGATAGCCGAAAACATTTTTTCCCAAAAATGTAATAAGGACTAATAAACATATCTTGATTAAAGCTTCAATATTATTTCCGCTGAAAACAAATTTGTTGAATGAATCGGATATTTCTTTCCCAAGATTATATATCCAATCCGGCAAAATACCAGCTGTTTTATCTGTTTGAGAAGAAGCTTCGTGGTGAACAGTTTCCTGGAACAATGTATCTAGAAGGGGAATTGTAAGATATACCGAGGCGCCGTTTAATGCTGCAAATAAAATCGTGCATACAATAGATATAAGGAGATGTTTCCAGTAAGGTTTTACATATTTTAAGATCCTAAAGTAAGTCTTCATTAAGAAAAATAATTTTAAGTTTGTCCGTTCTCTGCTAAGTTCTTTTCATTCAATGAGGAATTTTTCTGGAGTTCCCAGGTTTTTGAATATACCAGCATGGTTGTAAAGGAATTGAACATAGAGATTAAAAAGCCGTATATACCGTCTTTATAACCTTTTAATGAGAAGAAGAATCTGAAAAAAGCCGAAAAGGAGTGTGAAATAATTGTAAACGTATTTATCTTCCCCTTTCCCTTGAAGATTTCCAAAGCCCGGAGAGTGGAGTAATAGTTAATCTTCGACAGGGTGCCTGATATAGTTTTAAATGTATAGTGAATCAGCGGATTTTTTAAATAATTCACTTTACCGTCAACTACAAATCCTTCATGGACTAATTTATCCGTCAGCTTTGTTTTAGATTTTTTAAATAATCTCAGCTGATTATCTTTATTCCATCCGCAGGTGGTAATTTTTTTATTCATGAAATAATTTTCACGCGGAATGTAAAAACCATCTGACGAAGAGAATTCCAAAGTAAAGATTTCATTCATTAAGGGTTCAGAAACTCTTTCATCGGCATCGATATTTAATATCCATTCATTACTTGTTAGGTTTAGAGCATATTTCTTTTGCTCGAAAAAACCCTCCCACGCTTTAACAAATATTTTTGAAGTAAATTTTTTCGCCAGCTCTACAGTTTGATCCCTGCTTCCCGAATCAACCAAAATAATTTCATCTGCCCAATCGACACTCTTTAAACAGTCCGCAATTGAATCTTCTTCATCTTTCGTAATAACAATTATAGAGATTTTTTCCATTAGAAAACTTTGAAATTCATGCAGAAAAATAACTTTAATTTACCTATAATGAAAGGCAGAGGAAAGCAGTGGAAAATGAATTACAAGTACCAATTATCCTAATGGTGCAGGTATTTTTTTGATATCCGGAAAGTCTTCAATTCTTTTTTCTTATGAGTAAAAATTTCAAGCGCGGAATTTGGTAAAGCGCAGCAAAGCAACAAATTCTCTTCCATATGTCGTGGAAAAGATTTTTTGTTTTTTGATAATTTAGATGAAGCAGGAATAGTGAAATGAAAATAAAAACAGGAATTCGATTGCTCAAATTCCTGCTGTAAAGTATTATAAAAACTTAAGATTTTTATTATAAATTTATTTTTTGACAGTTTTACAATTTGATTAATTCTACTCTTCTATTATTAGCTTTTCCTTCCTGTGAATTATTATCCGTGACCGGCTGTGATTCACCCTTCCCATCTGTTTCCATCCTTGAAGAATCAATCCCGAATTCGGAATTCAACGTATTTTTAACAGAAGCAGCCCGCCGTTTGGAAAGATCCAAATTAGATGCATCGTTCCCGTCGCTGTCTGTATGTCCTACAATTTTCACTTTGACTGAAGAATTTTCCTTTAAGACATTGGCTATTTCTTTTAATGTTCCATAAGACTCAGGCTTAATTTTATCTGAATTTACATCAAACAGAATTCCGTGTGTAACAAGTTTTCCTTCGGTTAAAAGTTTGCTCCGCATATCCGGTTTACCCGTGGCGACCCGCAGATTTGTTATATACAAATAAGGTTTTTGATCATCGGTTTCCCCTGTGCTGAATCTTATACGATCTATCACTAATCCTGAACCGAGCAGTCTGGGCAGGTCATAAATTTTTTCTTCGTTCAGCCAGAATCTGACTCTTTGCTTTTGGAATGAAAAAGATACACGAACCTTTCTACTCTTGTTATTATTTAAAATAGTTATATCCTTGTTATTGCTTATATCACCGTAATTCTGATCCTTCCATCCTGTAACAGAACTGCTATATGCACCCATTGTAAAAGAACAGCCGCCGTTTCCCGGAACGTATGCATCGATGATTTCACCTTCACCTTTCCCTGAAATAAACTCGAGATTATAATCAGGTAAATTTGTAATGGCTGTTGGTGCATAAACAAGGTCATATTCCAGGGTAAAATTTTCGCCGAATGATCCTTTTGTATCGGGCAGAAATACTCCAGTATTCCCAACCTGGAACCAATGACCGGGATAGTTATTGAGTGTAACTACCTCTCCGCTGCTGTTTGTGTTCCATAAAGCCGGAAAGTCACCGATATTATCCTGGGAAAAATCTTCATAAAATAACACTTGATCCCCAGGAATGAAATCATATTTTGAAAATGACTTAAGTTCTTCTTCTTTCGTCGTTTCGGATGATTTCTCCGAAATATTTCCCTCATCCTCGCTTTTTTCTTCAGCGCTATTTTCATCCTTTTTTTCTTCATCTTGATTTTCCGTTGCTTCGTCTATAGTTTTATCAATCGCCTCATCGGTCTTTTCCTCGGCTTTTTCTTCTACTTTATCTTTGACTTTTTCAAGAATATCAAACTGAGCAAAACCGGCCGAAATTGAAAAGCATATTAGTATTATTAAAATTGATTTCATAAAAACCTCATATTATTTTTTTCGTAGATGAATCCAAAAACTATTTTTTCCTGCAAATGAACACACTACATAAAGTCTTTCAGGAGTTCATATACAAATCATTTGTTAAGTCTATTTAAGTCGCTTATTAAATATTATATTTAAAATAAGGAATTTTTTCCCCTGAAACATAAAAAAATAAGAGTCGAGAAATTTATGAAAAAAATAGCGGTTTTAGGTG
>JBLNGL010000782.1:0-4474 GCA_050264735.1 Ignavibacteria bacterium
AAGAAGCCGGGGCCGCATTTATTCAAAAAGGATCGCCGCGCCTGCTTCACGAGCTCCGCGAATTTATGCTGCGGAACTTCGGCTTCGGAGATTTTGTTTTTCAGATGCCTGATGGAAGGGAAATCGCAATAGCAAATAATTTAAAGTCTCTTGAAGAATCAATAAGAACTGTTCCGATTGAAAGCATTATTTACCATGCCGAAAGAAATCATTTTTCCAAATGGCTTAAGGCAAGAACGGAATTCTGGCTTGCATGGATTTTAAGACCGCGAAAGATCGGTGAATTTCCATCAGCCGAACATTTGAGAACACACCTGATTAATTCAATCCAATCTTACCAGCGCGGCCGCCAGAGAGGGCTGATTACAGATTTTGCGAAAGAAACTTTCGACCCGGTAAATAGTTTTGCCCGCATCGGCGGAGGTTCTTTGGGAGGAAAAGCACGAGGCCTGGGTTTTATAAATGTCTTGATAAACAGTGAAAAAATCAGGTACAGGTATGAAGAGGTTGAAATATCCGTTCCTTCTGCGGTAGTCATTGCAACAGATGTATTCGATCAGTTTCTTGAGGAAAATAAGCTTGATACTTTTGCTCTGCAGGAAACAAATGATGAAGAAATTAAAAGAAGATTTGTTGAGTCTACAAGATTTCCGCAGGAAATAATTAATAAACTCTCCGATTTTCTGGAGATTACAAAAACTCCTTTAGCGGTAAGATCATCAAGTCTTCTCGAGGATTCGCAGTTTCAGCCGTTTGCGGGAGTATACCAGACATTCATGATTCCCAATAATCACCCGGATTTCAAAGTAAGGCTCACCGAGCTTGTAAAAAGCATTAAATGCGTGTATGCATCTACATTTTATAAGCAGGCTAAAGATTATATGAAGGCAACCGCTTACCGGCTTGAAGAAGAAAAAATGGCGGTAATTATCCAGAGACTTGTCGGTGCGCAGCATTCGGATAGATTTTATCCTGATTTTTCAGGAGTTGCGAAATCCTATAATTTTTATCCGGTGCCTCCTCAGAAATCTTCCGACGGAATTGCTATGGTTGCGTTGGGATTGGGGAAGACTGTTGTAGACGGTGGAAATGCTGTTAGATTCTGTCCGAAATATCCGAAACATCTGCTCCAGTTTTTTTCAACAAAAGAAACCGTTAAAAATGCCCAGCAGGACTTTTTTGCATTGAATTTAAATGGGCAGATGGATAGAACTGAAAAACTTTATCCCGATATTTTTGTGCAGCGTTATGATCTTCAGACAGCTGAAGCGGATCAGACTCTTTACAGTGTTGGTTCAACTTATTCTCCGGACAATGAAGCAGTATACGACGGAATTTCCAGGCCCGGAAACCGTGTTGTAACTTTTGCTCCTATTTTAAAACATAAAATATTTCCTCTTGCAGATATTTTGGATGTACTTCTTGATTTGGGCACCTGGGGCATGGGCGTCCCGATTGAAATTGAATTTGCGGTTAATATGCATCCCGGGCCTGCCAAGCTGAAAGAATTTGCTATGCTGCAGATGCGGCCCCTTGTAATTAGTCATGAAATTGAAGAGCTTGATGTTGAAAATTATAAAACCGAAGACCTGATTTGCAGCAGCGAGCAGGTTTTAGGTATCGGCTCTATAAATGATATCTATGATCTGGTTTATGTTGATTTCCATAAATTTGACCGGGCAAAAAGCAGGGATGCTGCAAGGGAAGTAAGCATTATTAATTCAAAGCTGGTAAGCAGAAAAAGGCCGTATGTTCTCATTGGAGTGGGACGATGGGGAAGTCTTGATCCCTGGCTGGGAATACCAGTTACCTGGGATCAGATTGCCGGAGCAAGCGTAATTGTTGAAACAGGATTCAAAGATTTAAACGTAACGCCTTCTCAGGGTTCACACTTTTTCCAAAATATAACTTCATTCAGAGTAGGATATTTTACCGTAAACTCTTACATCAATTTAGGATTTATTAATTGGGATTGGCTCCTTGAACAGCAGCCCGTAGAAGAATTAAATTTTATAAGACACCTGGAATTTAAAGAACCTATAACGGTAAAAATTAACGGCCACAAAAACAAAGGGATCATTTTAAAACCCGGAGCTAATACCAGCATTTCTGTTCAATAAATTAATCGGAGAATAAATGTCAAATTATGTCAATGATTTACTTTCTGAAATTAAGATGAAAAATCCGAATGAGCCTGAATACCACCAGGCTGTGCAGGAATTTGTAGAATCTGTCGCTGTAGTTCTGGACAGGCATCCCGAATACAGATCATCAAAAATTCTTGAAAGAATACTTGAGCCGGACAGAATAATATCTTTCCGTGTAGCATGGGTCGACGACCAGGGGGAAATAAGGATCAATAAGGGCTACAGGATTGAAATGAATAATGCCATCGGGCCGTATAAAGGTGGTCTGCGCTTTCATCCGACCGTAAACTTAAGCATATTAAAATTTTTAGCTTTTGAACAGGTTTTTAAAAACAGTCTGACCACACTTCCGATGGGAGGCGCTGAAGGAGGTTCCGATTTTGATCCTAAAGGGAAAAGCGATATGGTTATTATGCATTACTGCCAGGTGTTTATGAATGAGCTGTTCCGGCATATTGGTCCGAATACCGATATTCCGGGAGGAGATATCGGTGTCGGTGCTAGAGAGATCGGATATTTATTCGGGCAGTATAAAAAATTGAAGAATGAGTTCAGCGGTGTTTTAACCGGAAAAGGAATTCATTGGGGCGGCTCGCTAATTCGTCCGGAGGCTCCTGGTTACGGGGCAGTTTATTTTGCATCGGAAATGCTGCTGACAAGAAGGGAAACACTGGAAGGAAAAACCTGCCTGGTTTCGGGGAGCGGCGTTGTAGCTCAGCATACAATTGAAAAATTAATCAACATGGGGGCTAAAGTTGTCACTATTTCAGATTCCAACGGGTATATTTATGATGAAGAAGGAATAGACAAGATCAAATGGAAATATATTATGGACCTGAAAAATGTTAAGGGGGGAAGAATAAAAGAATATGCAGGGAAATATAAAGACGCAGTTTATACCGAATCAAGTCCGGCTGATCATTATAATTCATTATGGGATCATAAAGCCGATTGTGCTTTTCCGTGTGCAACTCAGAATGAAATCAATGACAAAGATGCTCAGAATCTTTTGAATAATGGCGTTTATGTAGTAAGTGAAGGTGCAAATATGCCCACAACACTAGACGGAGTGAAACTTTTTCTGGATCATAAAATTTTATATGGACCTTCAAAAGCTGCCAATGCCGGGGGAGTTGCTGTCTCCGGACTGGAAATGACTCAAAATAACCAGAGAATGCCCTGGACAAGGGAAGAAGTTGATAACCGTCTGCGCCTGATTATGAAAAGTATTCACACAACCTGCATGCAGGTTTCGGAAAGGTTCGGTACACCGGGGAATTATGTGAACGGTGCAAATATTGCAGGCTTTCTTAAAGTAGCAGATGCAATGATTGATCAGGGGGTGATATAATTTCTTAATTCTAATCTTGCTTTAAGAGGAGCGGCTGTCAAGTTCAAGATCAAGTTCAAGTTCAAGATCAAGTTCAAGAGCAGGTTCAAGAAGGAGAGTACTTAAACTTGAACCTGAATTTGAACTTTTTCATTCCAAATTTACTTTACCAGCATCATCATTTTACTGGAAATAGAGTCATTAACTTTAATCCTGTAAATATACATTCCGCAGCAAGGTCACTTGCATTGAATTTAAATTTTAAACCTTCCGGCTCCTTTATATTGGTTTACCAATGTTTTTCCTTCTTTTCCGAGAACATCATAAACCTTTAAAGTAACTAATCCATCCTGTGGAATTTGATATTTTATTATTGTTGAGGGATATATCTATCCGTCTGGCAAACTCGCCATTAATATATATATAAAATAACTCCAACTGACAGAGTGTGATTCCCCGGTGATAATAGAAATGGTATAAAACCCTAAAGTAGGTGAGCAGCCTATAATTTATTTGCAATTGGGAACGGTGTTGCTGCACCGTTCCTTTTTAATTTTTCTTTACTCTATCACCTCTAACATTATTCTTCTTTTATTGTACCTTTAATCATTACATATCTTCCTTCCGAACTATATCCTGCAAAAAAAACAACTTTGTCAAAAATAAATTCACCTCCAAGCTCCAATTGCTGAGTTGGATAAAGATTAGCTAAATCGGTTCCGTTGTAATGATATACTCCATCGTAACCCGCAAATAAAATAATCTTTCTCATTTCTTCCCAATATAGTACCATAAAAGTTCTGTCCTGTGCAATCTTTCCAAAGAATTAATTCATCATTTTTATATTTATATATTTTTTGCCCTATGACAATATAAACTTCTCCATTCATTTCATATAAACCTGGATAGTAGTAGTCAGAATAAATTTCTTTTAAGTAATTATTACCATCGAAAACAAATACTTTTTCAAGGAATCCATTATCACTATTTTCAGCCC
>JBLNGL010000783.1:0-4648 GCA_050264735.1 Ignavibacteria bacterium
TATCCATTGTAGCCATGGCTAATCCGGCACCGTTCACCATGCAGCCTACATTCCCGTCAAGCTTTATATAATTCAAATGATAATTGGATGCGGCAACTTCAAGCGGATCTTCTTCATTTAAATCCCGGTAAGCCGCAATTTCAGGATGCCTGAACAGACTATTATCATCAAAATTCATTTTTGCATCCAATGCTATTATCCTCCCCTCATTAGTTATTACCAGCGGGTTTATTTCAAGCAAAGAGGCATCTGTTTCAATGTAAGCATTGTATAAATTAAAAATAAACTTTATAAAATATTTAAAAGTCTCCCCTTTCAATCCCAGAGAGAAAGCTATTTTTCTTGCCTGATAATTTTGAAGCCCGACAGCCGGTTCAATCCAGTGTTTTATTATTTTTTCAGGAGTTTCCGCCGCAACTTTTTCAATTTCTACTCCTCCTTCGGTTGAAGCCATGATTACATTCTTTGATACCGATCTATCCAATAGAATTCCTAGATATAATTCTGTAGAGAATTCAAGCCTTCCTGTAATAAATATTGTTTTAACAATTTTACCTTCCGGACCGGTTTGATTGGTAACGAGCAATTTACCCAGGATTTTCTGCGAATATTCTTTTGCTTCTTCAATTGAGGCAGTAACTTTTACGCCGCCTTCGAGAATAAGCTCGCTTCTGTTATCGGGATTAAATAGTTTACCTTTGCCCCTTCCCCCGGCATGTATCTGTGATTTAATAGCAAATTGTTTAATCCCCTTCTGGTGCAGCATCTCAAGCGCTTCATCAATTTCGGAGTGCTGCTTCACTGCAATCCCGTCCTGAACCGTGACATCATATTTCTTAAGAATTTCTTTTGCCTGATACTCGTGAATTTTCACACTATACTCCGATTATTTAATGATCGTTAAAATTTTTATGATTATTTTTTTCTCAATTCGTACAGGAACTTCAAATCTTCCTTATCTCTAAAGCGGTTAACTGCTTTTTTATTTTCAATTAATTCATTTAATCCTATGTAGAAAATATTAAATTCATTTCCTTTGCGTGTAATTGAATCTTCTTTTTTGTTTTTCCATGCATGTATAAATTCAACCTTTTCAATGTTATTAAGAAGATCAATTCTATTGGGAGGCACGCCAAATTGAAAAACAATCCCTTCCTGCATCAATTCAGCTTTATTATTAATACCGGGAATATTCTTTTCCCAAAATTCATTAAGCATTTCAAAAAGCTTGGCAGCATTTTCAATATTTCTTTGATAAAAAATATCAATATCACCGGTTAATCTCGCATGACCATAGTAGATAACTGCTTCCCCGCCTATAATAAGATATTTTACTTTATGCTTAGAAAGTAAATAAAGAAATTCTATCACATCTTGTGAAAAAAAAGATTTACTCATGTCATCTTGCTTCGGACATCGGGCGGATTTTTTCCATAGAAACGTTTCTTCAATTCCTTGGCAATTTTTTGTCTTTGTCTAGGTGTCAAATTAATTTGCTGTTTTATATCCCATTTTTCAGCTTCCTTATGATTTTCCGCTTTATTAAATGTTCTATCCATAGTACAAAGATCGACTTTAAAATTAATTATTGAAAATTCTTTAAATAATTACTAACTCTTCAGAACCGACAAACCACAAACAATCAACTATATACAATTTTATTTTTCTATCATAAACGGATAACGCCAATCTTTCGGTGGTTCAAAAGTTTCTTTTATTGTCCTTGCAGTCATCCAGCGCATTAAATTCATTCCGCTGCCGGCTTTATCGTTTGTACCGGATGCTCTTCCTCCTCCGAACGGCTGCTGCCCGACTACCGCAGCAGTGGGTTTATCATTAATATAAAAATTGCCGGCTGCATCTCTCAGTTTATTAGACATTTTCAGAATTGCTTTCCTATCCTGAGCCCATACGCAACCGGTCAGGGCATATGGTGAAGTCTGATCGCATAAATCCAAGGCTTCGTCAAATTTGTTATCCTCATAAACATAAATGGAAAGTACAGGGCCGAATATTTCTTCTTCCATTGTCTTAAATTTCGGATTAGCAGTCACAATTGTAGTTGGTTCAATAAAATATCCTTTGGAGTCATCAAAGCCTCCTCCGGTTATAATTTCGGCTTCCTTAGAATCCTTAGCAAATTTAATGTAGCCGGTTATGGAATCAAATGCATTTTTATCAATTACTGCCGACATAAAATTAGTAAAATCTTCTACGTCTCCCATTTTAAGTTTCTTTACTTCAGATACATATTTCTCTTTGAACTCTCCCCAGATCGATTTTGGTATATACATTCTTGAAGCAGCCGAACATTTCTGACCTTGGTATTCAAAGGCTCCTCTTATTGCTGCTACAACCAGTGCGTCTACATCTGCAGAATTATGTGCAAAGATAAAATCTTTTCCTCCGGTCTCCCCGACAATACGAGGATAGTACTTCATTCTTTTTAAATTATCGGAAATTAATTTCCACATATTCTGGAATACGGCAGTAGAACCTGTAAAATGAATACCCGCAAGGTTTGGATTGCTCATTGCAGGTATACCTACCTGTCCGCCTGAACCCGGTACAAAATTAATAACTCCTTTCGGCAATCCTGCTTCTTCAAATAACCTCATTAAATAATATGCAGAATAGACTGCACTTGAAGCCGGCTTCCAAAGAGAAACGTTTCCTACCATTACGGGGGCGGTCGGTAAATTTCCGGCAATTGAAGTGAAATTAAACGGTGTAACTGCAAAAATATATCCCTCGAGCGGCCGGTATTCGGAACGGTTCCACATTCCATAAGGAGAATAGGGCTGCTCATCCATAAGCCCGGTCATGAAATAGCAATTGAACCTGTAAAAATCAATAAGTTCACAGGCGGAATCAATTTCGGCTTGATGAACAACTTTAGACTGCCCCAGCATTGTAGATGCATTTAAAGTAGATCTCCATGATCCCGCCAGCAGATCGGCTGCTTTCAGAAAAACCGACACTCTCTGCTCCCAAGGCATCTCGGCCCATTCTTTTCTTGCTTTCAGAGCAGCATCGATAGCCATTTCAACTTCTTTCTTCCCGGCTTTATGATAAACTCCCAGTTTATGACCATGATTATGGGGAATCCGCATCACCTCTGTATCGCCTGTTTTTACTTCCTCACCGCCGATTATCAATGGAACTTCTATCTCTTTGGATCTTAATTCAGCTATTTTTTTCTTTAATTCCTCACGTTCCGGGCTCCCCGGCTTGTAAGTCTTAATAGGTTCGTTAATAGGCTGCGGAACTTTAAAATAGGCATTTGACACAAAAAACCTCGTTCGTAATTCTTTAAAAAATTAGCCAAAAATTAAAGGTTTTGAGCTATAGAATCAATTTGTTTAAAAACCACACGGTTTTATATGACGGCATATTGAATTGCTCCTAATTTAAATATTATATTACAAGCGACAGTGTCATCCATTTTATTAAATCGAAAAATTCAATCACAAAAAACCATCAAAGGTAGAAGTTATGTCTTCCAAAAATGCTAACACCATACCTGAATTATTCCAAATCCTTACCGATGAAAAAAATAAAAAATATAATAAAGAATTTATGTTTTATAAGTTTACCGATAATTATGAGGGAATCACATATGCCAAATTTAAAAGAGAGACAGAAAATTTTGCACTAGGGCTTTACTCTTTGGGAATTGCCGCAGGGGATAAAATTGCGCTTATATCGGAAAACAGGCCGGAATGGGTATATTCCGATATGGCTGTTCTTTCTCTGGGTGCAATTAATGTTCCTCTGTTTCCTTCTTTTACTCCTGAAACCATGGCTTTTGTCATTGAAAATTCTGAATCAAAAGGAGTAATTGTTTCAAATAAGATGCTTTTAAACAAAATCCTTAAGGTAAAATCAAATCTTACCAGATTAAAATTTATAATTGTAATTAATGAAAAAGACATTACCGAAGATTCTGAAAAAATAATTTCTTTTAAACAAGTACAGGAAAAGGGCGAAGTACTGGATAATGAACGTCCCGGCCTTTTATATGAACAAATTAGGAAGATAGATGAAAATGATATATGTACAATAATATATACTTCCGGAACTACCGGCGAACCGAAAGGGGTTGTTCTTACCCACCGGAATATCATGTCGAATGTTCACGCTGCACTGCAGGTATTCCCTATAACCGAAAACGACGTATGGCTCTCTTATCTTCCTCTCTGCCATACTTATGAGAGAATGGCCGGCTATTATGCTGCATTTACCGCTGGAAGCGTTGTTTATTATGCCGAAAGCATTGAAACCGTTCCGAAGAATCTTCTTGAAGCCAGACCAACAATTATGACCTCGGTTCCGAGGCTCTTTGAGAGATTTTATTCGAAAGTCATCAAAAACGTTGAAGGTCAATCACCTGTAAAACAAAAAATCTTTTATAAAGCAATTGATACGGGGAAAGAATATGTTAGAGCAAAAAAGCTTGGAAAAAATCCTATCGGATTATCAATAAAAAATCAATTATTCGATAAATTAGTTTTTAAGAAGATAAGGGAAAGAACAGGAGGGAGGTTAAGATTTTTTGTATCGGGCGGTGCAGCTCTTGCCGCTGGTTTAGGTGAATTTTTTGAAGTATTAGGGATTACAATTCTTGAGGGTTATGGTCTTACAGAAT
>JBLNGL010000784.1:0-2737 GCA_050264735.1 Ignavibacteria bacterium
GGCATTTATAAATTCTGCAAATGCTTCGCCGACTTTCACAGCCATCTCCTGATTGAGTTCATCGGGAACCTTTCCCCTTATATCGTAGGCTTTAAAAGATTTGATTTTATCCATAAGATGCTGTTCCTTATCAGTTTAGAGAGGAAAAATTTATCATACAATTAATTATGAATTACTTCCCCGCCTCAAAAATAATAAATTTGCGCTTCAATCTTTGTGCAAAGACATAAAATAAAAATACCGGGAGAATTATTTTTCAATAGACTTTTGATTTTTAAGTTCTTATGTTAATACAAAAACAATTAAGGGAAAATATTATCGTTACTAAAGATACAGTTAAGTGGCACTTCGCAAAATGCAATAACTCTAAATGTAATTCAATATTTTTAGTAAACCCAGACGAATCGCCGGGGGACTTAGGCTTTATTTGTCCTGAGTGCAGTACTAAAACCACTACATCTCACATTGTTCAATGTTCCAGCTGCAAAACAATTTTGAATTTTGTCAGGGCAAGTGCCAGCGAAGAAAAAGTTGTTTTTAATGTTCCTAAATGCTCTCACTGCGTAGGAACAATAGAAGATGAATGGGAAATAGAACCTCTTTATCAGCCTGATTCTTATATATAAGCTTCAGGAATTGTTTTTATCTGCCTCGGCAGATTGTATTTAAAGAAATAAAGAGATAAAATTCCGACAATCTTTATAAATTGCTTTATATCATATTCTTGCAATTCCTATCCCGGTTTTTTTTAACCCCTCTCAATTTACCTGTCTTTAATGGTTACCGCATTAAGTACACGGCTTATTTTAAAAAATTTTTTGTACTATGTATTAAATGTGATAAGTTTGAAACAATAATAGAAAAAATATCAGCGGAAAATCTCAATGAAATACTTAATTAGAATATTTAATGCCTCCGTCCTCCTGACGCTAGCTGCAATCAATCTGATAAGCTGGTCAGCTACAAAAGATAGCTCACTAAACAGCTACAATTGGCTGGGCCTTGATACTATAAAAGCCGGCAAATATGATATGGGAAAAATGTGGACATTTGAATATCCACCTACAAATTATTTTTCGGAAGCATATAACTTCACTCCTGCACCGGATTGGTTTGATCATATAAGATTGTCTGCTCTGCGGTTTGCCGATTATTGTTCCGCGTCATTTGTTTCCGGCGACGGACTAATTATGACGAACGATCATTGTGCAAGGGAAAGTCTTGTAGAAGTTCAAAAAGATGGGGAAGATTTATCAAAGAACGGATTTTATGCAGAAACATTGGAAATGGAGAGACCGGTTCCGGGGTTGTATGTGGATCAGCTGGTATTAATAAAAGATATTACTGCCGAAGTGCAGGCTGAAATTGATAAAGGCGGGTCTGAAAGGGAAAAATTGATGAATGAAGATTTGATACTTAGAGAGATTGAATCCAGGGAATCTGATGCAACAGGCCTCGAAGTATCCGCCGTACCCCTTTACAACGGAGGAAAATTTTCTTTGTATGGATATAAAAGGTATACGGATATAAGACTGGTTTTTGCGCCGGAATCTCAAATAGGATTTTTCGGCGGAGATCCTGATAATTTTACATACCCGCGTTATAATTTGGATTGCTCATTCTTCAGAGTTTATGAAGACAGTGTGCCTCTGGAAACCGAAAATTATTTTAAATGGAGTCCGAATGGACCAGTTCCGGGCAAGCCTGTTTTTGTAGTCGGGAATCCAGGATCAACCGACAGGCTGAAAACTGTTTCACAGCTGGAATCAATGAGAGACATTCAGTATCCCCGTACACTGGATCTGATTGAAGGCTTAATTTCAATTTATAAGGATATGATCAAACAGGATACTGCACGAGCAGATGAACTTACTGTGAAGCTTTTAAGTTATCAGAATTCCGAAAAAGCTTACAGCGGAATGTTAAGCGGATTAAGGGATCCTGTTCTGATCCAGAGGAAGAGAGATTTTGAACAAAAGCTCAAAGCGGCTGTAAAGTCAAAGACAGAGTTAAATGAGAAATACGGCGATGTTTGGGATAATATTGATGAAGCAGAAAAAGAATTAAATAATGTTTCTAATGAATTATATATTATTTCTATGAATCCGCTTTCAACTCCTGAATACTTCTATATTGCCAAAGATGTTATGGATTTAGCCGAAGAAATGAAACTGCCTGAGAGCCGGAGGTCCGAAGGTTACCGGAAATCAGAAATCGATACTACTATTGCGGATATTTTTCCTTCCGATTTTGATTCTCTTTATAATAATAAGCTTCTTAAAATTAAGCTGGATTTAATGATCAAGTATTTGGGAAAAGAGCATCAGCTGGTAAAAAAACTTACTAACGGATTAAATTCTTCCGAGGCGGTTGATTACCTGTTGAAGAATTCGCAGCTCACAACTTCGGAAAAAGTCCGTGCCTTAATCCGCAGGGGACCTGATGCAATATTGAACTCCGACGATCCTTTTATATATTTTCGCTCTTACGCAACGCAGAAGCAGTTTACTCTCCAGTCGAAATTGAGTGTGCTTGTTTCAAGGAGCGAATTAGCAGAGCAAAGATTGGGTAAAGCGGTTTTTGAAATTTACGGGACAACTATTCCGCCGGATGCAACATTTACGCTCAGAATTTCGGATGGTGTAGTGAAAGGATATCCTTATAACGGCACTATAGCTCCTCCCATCGTAACATTCTATGGGCTGTATGACAGATATTATTCATTCAGCAAGAAGTC
>JBLNGL010000785.1:0-6275 GCA_050264735.1 Ignavibacteria bacterium
CAACTTCATTTCCGCAGACGTATGAAATAAATTCCTTTGGTTCACTGTTAGAAATGAGGCCCGGTGATATTTTAGAAAAAAATTTTATTATCGATTATTACTCGATGACAAGATTCATGCATAACTATTCGGCAAACAGTCTTGAAAGCTGGATTTCCCCCTCAACAAGCATTTTAATTGACGGTATTCCGTTTCATGTCATGCCATTTAATTTCAGCTCCATAAATCTTTTACCTCTGAATCTTCATCAGGCAGAAGAAATTAATTTAATTCAGAGTCCTGCGGTTCAGAACGAAATATTTTCATTTTTCAATGCAATTAATTTTAAAAGAAAGGAAATCCCGGATACTTTTATTATTCGGTACAGAGGATATTTCGGAAGTGAAACAGGAGATCCCCTTTTTCATACATTTACAAATCCAAATACGCCGGCAATGAATATAAACAAGATCCCTCTTTCAGGTGCATTATCACTTTCGGACGGAACAGCAGGGCTAAGATACAGATTAACCTTGGGCTACTTCGGCCATTTCAGCTCAAGCTCGGTGAACGATCAAATAATGAATTATAGGAATGCCCGATTCTTCAACAAACTTGATAAACAGGTCCTTGCATCAGGCGAATTAGAAATGAATTTACCTGATGATAGAAAAATTAAATTTAATTCATCCTTCATAAGCTGGTACGGATGGGAGATTCCGCCGTTCATGGGAACCGCAGTCCACTTTGAATCATTACTCTATTCCATCAGGGCTGAATTTGAAAATATATTCCGCGGATTTTTTTTCGCAATTAAAAGCGACGGCAGTTTGAACGAAATAAACGGTATGACCGGAATACCTCCTTCAAAGTTTCTTTTAATGGAGAATTCATTATTATCAAGATGGAATGCCGTTTCTGCAGAAAAATTGAAAATTATTTTAAAGCCTGAAATAAATCTGCATTCAATAAAAAATAAAAGCATCTCGGAAGTTCCTGTGCAGCAGGATTTTTTTAAGGAAGAATTTGATAAATTCAGCTACGCCGTACCGGGTACAGCAGAATACATTTTCAATGAAGCTTTATTGTGCAATTTGAATTTAAGATTTGATAAACATTTTTCCGGAAATTCAGCATTCTCTATAAATGCCGAGGTAATAAAAAAACTTGGTCAGACAGAACTTTCTGTTTCTGCCGCATCCGCGGCAAGGTTTCCGACTGTTTCCGATCTTTCCGGGAGATTTCAAATATATGAAACTTCGGAAGCGGATACCGATATATATATGATCGAAGGGAATAATTTAATACAAGAGGAAAGAGTAAATTATTTCGGATTCCGGGGAATTTCTTCTCTGGGAAATCTTTCTGCATCCGTTGAGTTTTTTTTCCAGGGAATTGAAAAACCTATCCTTCAGAAAAACAACAAAATTAAAAGAACTGTCTACCCCGGTGATATTATTCGAGATGCATATTACATTAATGGCGATCATAAAAATAATTACGGATTAAAAATTTATTCAAAATATAAGATAGCCCGAGCTCTGCAGACTGAGTGTTCCTACGGTTATATTGAAAATTCCGTAACAAACTTTTTCCCACGCCACAAAATACGGGCATCATTAGAATACAGCTTTTCAACCAACGGTTCGGCAGTCCTCGGGTGGTTTTTCAAAAGCAGTTCGATCGCAGAAGAGTTTATTTTAAGCGAAGAGCAAGATGAATTTATGCATACCGGTTTTGACGGAAAAATCCCGGAATATTCCTATATAAATCTTTCCGTGCAGGAGAGATTATGTCCGTTTTATTTTATGAGCGATCTTTCATTTAAAATTTCGGTTGAAAATATTTTCGATCATAAAATTAAATTTTTCCCTGTAGGAAATGAAACAGGAAGAACGTTTATTTTCTTTATTTCAGGCGGAATTTGAAGAGTCAGCTTCAATTTGAACCAAACAGATGATTCCGGGAAAATTTTTCTTTATATGATAGGAATAACATTATACTTGGATATTTTTTTTTTAGCTTAATTACCTTTGATTAAGTTTCTTTTTTGTTTCAAATATTTCTAATTTCATAAAAGATATTTTGAGGGAATAATGAATTCCATCGTTTTAAAAGCCTGTGAATATGTTTCAAAACTTCTGCAGGAGCAGCTGCCCAAAGATTACGTTTATCATAATTTAAATCACACGGTTGAAGTTGTAGCAGCTTCAAAGGAGATTGGCGAACAATCGGGTATAAATAATGAGGAAAAAGAAAACCTTTTAATTGCAGCGTGGTTTCATGACACCGGTTTTATTCATGCTTATAACGGGCATGAAGAAAAAAGTGCCGAGATTTGTAAAAACTTTTTGTCTCAGGACGGATTTCCGGAGGAACGGAAGGATAAAATCGTCCGATTAATTTTGTCAACCAAATACGATCATACTCCTGCTAATACATTAGAACAGATAATATGCGATGCCGATATTCTGCATATAGGAAAAAAAGGTTTTAAAATAAAATCCCAGCTCCTCCGTGAAGAATGGGATAAAGTGCTTGGGAAAAAATTCTCGGACTTTGAGTGGTACAAAAACTCGATTGAATTCATTTCCAACTATAAATTCTTTACAGAATATGCTAAAAATAACTTCGAAGAGCAGCGTAAAATTAATTTGGGAAAGCTTCAGAAAAAGCTGAGGAAAATTATAAACGGCGGAACAAATAATATGGAACCGGAAAAGGCAGCTGAGCCGCGGATTGGTGCTGAAGAAGCAAGCCAGGACCTGACCAAAGGTGTTCAGAAAGAAAAGCGGGACAAGCAGGTCGAACGCGGAATTGAAACCATGTTCAGGAATACCCTTAGAACTCATGTAGAGTTCAGCGGAATGGCCGACAGCAAAGCCAACATAATGATAAGCGTGAACACACTTCTGCTTACTGCCATAATCGCCATTCTTGCAAGAAAATTGGATTCCAATCCGCACTTAATTATACCGACAATATTAATTACAAGCGTTAGCTTGGTTACCTTGATATTTGCCGTTCTTGTAACCCGGCCTAAAATAACATCGGGCACATTTACAGCTGAAGATATTAAGCAGAAGCGAGCTAATCTTCTTTTCTTCGGGAATTTCTATAGAATGGACCTGGAAAATTTCCATTGGGGAATGAATGAAATGATGAAAGACAGAGAATACCTTTACGGAAGCATGATAAAAGATTTTTATTTCTTAGGCCAGGTTCTCGGTCAAAAATTTAAATACCTTAGGATTTGCTACAATATATTTATGTACGGATTAATTATTTCTATTTTAGCATTTGCATTGGCAGTCCTGCTTTATCCCGGTCTAACTGATATTGGACCATTGATTGAGTAAATTTAATTTAAACAAAAAAGCCTGCAGAATGAAGAATTTATTTTTAGTCCGTCATGCAAAATCAAGCTGGAAATACAAGAAGCTTACGGATCTAGAAAGACCGCTGAACGAAAGGGGGAAAAGAGATGCTCCCTTTATGGGAAAGGTATTAAGCCGGCAAAAAATTAAGCCGGATATTATAATGAGCAGCCCTGCAAACAGGGCGCTGTCTACCGCAAAATTTTTTTGCGATGAAATAGATTTCACGTTTGAAAATGTGAAAATTCAATCGGAATTATACATGGCTGATTCGGAAGAGCTGCTGGAAGTAATCGGGAATATAGAAGCAGTCGCAAATACAGTAATGATTTTTTCGCACAATCCCGGAATTACAGATTTATATAACCGGCTTTCTGATGAATATATTGAAAATATTCCCACCTGCGGAATTGCAGGAATTCAATTCAGTGAAGAATCATGGAAAGAATTAAAAAATAATTCCGGTCATTTGCTTTTTTTTGAATACCCAAAAAAGTATTTTTCTAATAAGAAAGATTCGTAGCACTTACAGATTTTAAGTTTTATGACTGAATACCCTTTATTTAATAGAGAGTTAAGCTGGTTATCATTTAATCATAGAGTTCTGCAGGAAGCCAAAGATCCTGCGGTTCCTCTTTATGACAGGATAAAGTTTCTCGCGATTTTTTCATCGAACCTGGATGAATTTTTCCGGGTGCGCGTAGCATCTATACGAAGCCTGCTTGCTTTAAAAAAGAAGGCGCAGGAAAAACTGAGATCTGATCTTGCATACCGTAAAGGTCCGGAGATTCTGTTAAAACAAATCTATAAAAAAGTTAATAGGCTTCAGGATGAATTCGGAAATATTTTCCGGAATGAAATTATACCTGAGCTTAATAAAAACAATATATATCTGATTAATGAAAACGGGCTTCTTACTCCGCATGAAGAATTTGTAATGAAATATTTCAGAGAAGAAGTGATTCCAAATCTTCAGCCGGTTTTTTTAAGCAGAAAAGGTAAATCTGTTTTTTTGAAAAATAAAGCCATTTACCTGGCAGTAGAATTAGAAAGATCTGATGATGATGAAACTAAAGACAAATCGGCATATGCCCTGCTGGAAATTCCATCCGATATTCTGCCGCGTTTCGTAGTGCTGCCGGAGGATGATGGTAAAAAATATATAATTTTTCTGGACGATTTGATCAGGATCTGTCTTCATGAAGTCTTTCCGGGTTACCGGGTAATCCAGTCCTATTCAATTAAGCTTACCCGGGATGCAGAGCTTTATATTGATGACGAATTTTCGGGAAACCTGCTGGAGAAAATTAAAAAATCACTAGCTAAAAGGGAGGCCGGTTTTCCATGCCGCTTTTTATATGACTCAAAAATCCCAAAAAGCTTTTTAAAAATTTTGAGGAATGCAATTGGGTTATCGAGCAAAGATCTTATACCCGGCGCCAAGTACCACAACTTCAATGATTTTTTTTCGTTTCCCGTTTTGGGTTCGGAAAAATTGAGCTATGATTTACTATTGCCCGTGAAATCGGGTGAATTTGCTGAAGGTGCCTCGATTTTTGAAATCATCGGGAAGAAAGATGTCATGCTGAATTTTCCCTATCATTCATATGATCATGTAATTAATTTCTTAGAAGAAGCCTCCAGGGATGAAAATGTAAAATCCATAAAAATAACTTTATACAGGACAGCAAATAATTCCAAAGTTATTAAAGCACTAACCAATGCGGCAAAAAACGGGAAAAATGTAACTGCCTTTGTGGAAGTAAAAGCAAGGTTTGATGAAGGGTTGAATTTGGAAAATGCGGAAGAGCTTGAAAAAGCCGGGGTTAAGGTTCTCTACAGCTTTCCAGGACTAAAAGTCCATTCAAAAATTTGTCTTGTAAACAGAATCGAAAACGGGGTGAGAAAATATTATGCTTACGCTGCTACAGGAAACTTCAATGAGAAAACAGCAAGAATATATTCCGATATAGGAATATTTACCTCAAATGATCTTCTTACAATTGAATTAAGGAAGGTATTTTATTACCTTTCAAAAAAAAGCGAGAAAGAAAATTTTGAACGGCTCTATGTCTCTCCTTTTAATCTGCGGGAAAAGCTTAACGAATTAATTGAAAGAGAAATTCGTAATGCAGGGGAAGGGAAAGAAGCATGGATGATTTTTAAGCTGAACAGTCTTGAAGACAAAAAAATCATCAAAAAAATTTATGAAGCATCCCGAAGCGGAGTAAAGGTTTCAATTATTGTAAGAGGAATATGCTGCTTAATCCCGGGTGTTAAAGATTTAAGCGGCAATATTAAAGTAATCAGCATTATCGATCGTTTTCTCGAGCATTCAAGGATTTTTATTTTCTGCAGCGGCGGCGATATTAAATATTTTATTTCTTCTGCAGATCTTATGACGAGGAATCTAGATCGCAGGATCGAGCTGTGTTTACCTATTTATGATTTAAAGATCCAAAAAGATTTAAGAAAAATCATTAACCTGCAGCTTAATGACAATATGAAAGCCAGAAAAATCAGCAGATCCCAAAAAAATAAGTATATTAAGATGCATTCCGAACCCGTTCGTTCGCAGTACGCAGTATATGATTATTTCAGGAATAAAAAAGAAGCTGAAAAGATAACCGGAGCTGATGTGATTCAGACTTTAGGTTAAAATCTCGCTCATCACTTCAAATTGGCGGCTCTTTCAACCGTCCTAAATCATTCGGACTTAGATATTAAACATTATGGCAAAAAAATTCGGAGTTTCCTTTTTTTTATTCTTAATGTTTTGTGCATTGGGTGAACCTCAAACAAATTCTTCTGAATCAAAAAATTTAACGATAAGGATTGCACCTGATGTGCACTATAAAGCCGGGATTCTGCATAAGTTTTTCTTTGGTGCACACTGGAGAGATTTATGGACCACCCCCC
>JBLNGL010000786.1:0-9733 GCA_050264735.1 Ignavibacteria bacterium
TCGATTTCGGGGATAGAAGATTAAATGCCCGTAAACCTCCTTATCACCGGCTCGATATACGGATTACAGCTTTTACAAATTTTTGGGGAATGGACTGGTCTTTTTACCTGGATATAATTAATATTTACAATAGAAAAAATATTATAGCCTACGATCATTATATAACTCCTGAGCTTACTTTGGGGAGGAAAGCAAATACAATGTTCCCTATTCTTCCAACGCTCGGCTTCAGCGCCAGGTTTTAATCAGGTTTTTATTAAAAATAATGGCTTTAAAAAAGAAAATAATTTTTTCCTCAGAAAAGAAAAGCACTGCAGACAACGGGAAAAAAATAATTGACCTGGGAAGCAGAGGGAAATATAATTATAATAATAAGCTGAACAATTTAACCGGTAAAGAGTGGATCAGGTTCAGCAAATCCTGGTTCATTCATAAACCTCCCAGAAGAAAGGAAGACGAAATTCTTCATCCCGCAAAATTTCCGGAAAGTTTAGTTGAAGAATTTATAACATTCTTTACAAAAGAAGGAGATTGGATTTTCGATCCCTTTATGGGTACTGGAAGTACTTTACTGGCTGCGGCTAGGGCCGGCAGGAACTCAGCGGGAATCGAACTTTCCACCGAGTATTGGAGTTCGGCTCGAAGAAGAACGGAAAAAATATTAAAGGAGAAAACGGAGGTTAAAGCATTAACATTAAAAGGATCTTCTGAAAATCTAACCGGCATTTTAAAAGGAAGTTCATTGGAAAACATTCTTTTTGATTTTGTAATTACTTCACCGCCGTACTGGAACCAGCTTGAAAGAAATTCATTAAGACAAAAATTGAGGAAAGAAAAAGGTTTGTCTACAAAATATTCAAGCAGCAGTGATGATATCGGCAATATAAAAGATTATTGTGAATTTATTGAGAAGCAGGCTGTAATTTTCGATCAGGTTTTTGATTTTACTAAACCAAACGGTTATCTGACAATTATTACGAATAATGTATATTTTAACGGCAAGTTATATCCGCTTGCTTTTGATACCGCAGTATCTTTAACAAAACGCGGAGATAAAAGCTGGATATTAAAAGATGAAAAAATCTGGCTGCAGGATGACAAACCGCTTATCGCACTGGGAGTGAACAATGCATGGGTTTCAAACAGGCATCACCAGTACTGCCTCGTGTTCAGGAAAGAGGGAGGAAAGTAAAAAGGAAAAAGGAAAAAGGAAAAAGTGAAAGGAAAAAATTAAAATAAAGTTTTAAATAAAAATTATGAAAGGGGATTATTATGAACGATTTAAATGAAAGATTGTTTAAATTTTCTGTAGATGCAATTTTATTTCTTATTAAAATAAAAAATATACCTGAATATTCTATAATTAAATACCAGTTGACGAAAGCGTCTACATCCAGCGGAGCAAATTATGAGGAAGCTCAAGCTGCTTCATCAAAACAGGACTTCCTGAATAAAGTCAGAATAGCCCTTCGTGAAATGCGCGAATCAAATTATTGGCTTCGAGTGATAAATTGTATTAAGATCGGCGAGATTACCGAGGGCACTAGGCTGGAAAATGAATCTGAGGAATTAAAGAAAATCCTGCGTTCAATTGCCAGCAAAGTGGCAAAAGATATTGATGAATAAATTATATGCATTTTAATTTAATAGCGATTTTTTCTTTTAATATATTTTTTGATTTAAGTATGATTTTTTCCTTTTTCCTTTTAACTTTTTACTTGTTATGATCCAAACGGTTTCCGAACTTACTAAGCAGATTAAGCAGAACCTTGAAGAAGGCTTTCAGCATGTTTCCGTCATCGGGGAAATCTCAAACTTCAAAGCCCATGTTTCAGGCAACTGGTATTTTAATTTGAAAGATTCAAATGCATTGTTATGCTGCACTATGTGGAAGGGATTCAATAACTATGTCTTTTTCACGCCTCAGGACGGGATGAAAATAATAGCAAACGGGAAGATAACCGTTTATCCGCCGCGGGGTTATTACCAGCTCGATGTTAAATCTATGAAGCCTGCCGGTGAAGGGGAGCTGCAGACTGCTTTTGAAAAGCTTAAGCATAAACTTGCGGCAGAAGGCTTGTTTGAGCAGCAGTATAAGAAACAGATTCCTTCATTCCCGGAAAAGATCGGAGTTGTAACTGCAGTCGACGGGGCGGCATTCCAGGATATGATAAACATTGCCAGGAGGAGGTATCCTGCAGTCGAGCTGATTATTGCTCCGGCACGTGTACAAGGTACAGGTGCTGCTGAAAGCATTGCAGGCAGCTTGAAATTACTAAATGAAACTCCTTCTATAGATGTGATAATTCTTGCCAGGGGAGGCGGATCCATTGAAGATCTATGGGCATTCAACGAAGAAATTGTTGCCAGAGCGGTCTTTAAATCAAAAATTCCGGTTATAACGGGGATCGGACATGAAATTGATTTTACCATTGCAGATTTTACTGCGGACCTGCGTGCACCGACACCATCTGCGGCAATGGAGCTTGCTACCCCTGATAAAAATGAAATTCTCGGAGCATTAAATGATTTCCTTCTTGCTTCCTCACAAAGAATAAATTTTCTTCATAATCAGCTTAAGAAAAAATTCGAGAAAATAAGATGTTCTTACGGATTTAAAGCACCCCTGGATCTGATCCGGAGGAAAACGCAGTTTCTGGATAACAGTATTTATATGCTGTCCCGGAATATAGGCCAAAAGATTTTAATCGGTAATAATAAAACGGCTTTGCTCACCAAATCCATTGAAGCGCACGATATAATGAGACCATTAAAAAAAGGATTTGTTCTGGTAAAACAGGATTCAAAGTTTGTTACACGTTCCGTATATTTCAATCATAAAAAAAGTGCGTTATTGCAATTTTATGATGATGTAGTATCAATAAGCGCAAATGAAAAAGGAGAATAAAACCTTTTTTAAGGATAAATTAAGGTATGAGTCAGAAAAAAAATAATATTTCCAATCAAGGCTTTGAAGCAAATCTGGCAAGACTGGAGGAAATTTCTTCCATGCTGGAAGGAGATGAGATAGGGCTTGAAAATGCGCTCACTCTTTATGAGGAAGGGATTGAGCTTTCCAAAAAATGCATTGCCGTTTTAAAAAATGCAGAGCTGAAAATAACCGAACTGAAAAAACAATTGGATACGCTGACATCTAAACAGAATGAACTTTTCGAAGAATAAAAGTGACTAAAGGTGAAGATGAAAAATATTTCTAAGATACCGGAGCATTGTAAAAATGCCAGATGAAATAAAATATCCTATACTCTCCAAAATTAATTACCCGAGCGATATAAGGAAATTAGAGCTTGCTGATTTAAAGCAGCTTTGCAGCGATATCAGAGAATATCTTATTGATACAGTATCCGAAACCGGGGGACATTTCGGAGGGGGACTCGGAGCAGTGGAACTGACTGTTGCCGTCCACAAAGTATTTAATACACCTGATGACCTGGTGGTATGGGATACCGGGCACCAGGCATATCCACATAAAATTTTAACAGGCAGAAAAGATGCTCTGAAAAGCATAAGACAGCTGAACGGTATAAGCGGTTTTTTAAAGAGGTCAGAAAGCGAATATGATACATTCGGCGCCGGGCATGCATCCACCTCAATTTCTGCGGCGCTGGGGATGGCTGTTGCAAGAGATTTTAAAAATGAAAAAAGGAAAGTCGTTGCGATTATTGGCGACGGCGCAATGACCGGCGGAATGGCGTACGAAGCCATGAACAACTCAGGAATAATTAAATCGGATTTGATCATAGTTTTAAATGATAACAATATGTCGATTGCCCCGAATGTATGGCAGCTTTCGAATTATTTTACTGAAATGATTGCGCATCCCGAATACAATAAATTTAAAGGACAGATTTGGGACCTTACCGGGAAATGGGAACACTTCGGAGACAGGCTAAGAAAAATTGCTTCCAGGCTGGAAGGCGGAATTAAAGCAGTAATTACTCCCGGAATGCTCTTCGAGGCGCTTGGTTTTAGGTATTTCGGTCCTGTCAAAGGGCATAATATTTACCACCTCGTAAAAATATTTGAGCAGGTGAAAGATTTAAAAGGACCTATACTGGTTCATGCTATTACTGAAAAGGGAAAAGGATACATCCCGGCGGAAGAACATCTTCAAAAGCTTCATGCTTCTTCTCCGTTTGATAAGTTAACCGGCAAGGCTTATAAAAAAGAAGGTTCACGCCTTTCATTTACATCAATTTTCGGAAATGCCCTGGCTCAGCTTGTTAAAGAGAATCCTTACATTGTCGGGATTACCGGAGCAATGCCGGATGGAACCGGCCTGGATATTCTTCAAAAGAACTTTCCAAAAAATTATTTTGATGTAGGTATAGCAGAAGAGCATGCAGTAACATTTGCGGCAGGACTTGCGACGCAGGGAATCATCCCTGTCGTAGCTGTCTACTCTACTTTCCTACAGAGAGCATTCGATCAGATAATTCATGATGTAAGCCTCCAAAAGCTTCATGTTGTTTTTGTTCTTGACCGTGCCGGCCTTGTTGGTTCGGATGGTCCGACTCATCATGGCGCATTTGATCTTTCTTATTTAAGATTAATCCCGAACATGATAGTAATGGCGCCGAAAGATGAATCGGAATTAAGAGACATGCTCTATACTGCCGTCAATTATAAAGATGGACCGATCGCAATTAGGTATCCAAGAGGTTCTGTATTAGGAGTTCAGTTAAAAGAAGGATTTGATAGCATTGAAATCGGTAAAGCTGAAGTTTTAAGAGAAGGAAACGATACAGCATTACTGGCAGTGGGAACGATGGTAGATTATGCAGTTAAAGCGGCAAAAAATCTTGAAAAGGAAAATATCAGCTGCCGGGTTGTTAATATGCGGTTCATTAAACCTCTTGATTATGATATGCTTGAAGAAACAGCCGAAAGATTCAATACAATTTTTACTCTTGAAGAAAATGCTTTGACGGGAGGTTTCGGCAGCAGCGTTGCTGAATATCTCTCCGATAAAAATTTCAAAATCAATATTGTGAGAATCGGTCTTCCCGATAAATTTATAGAACACGGGACACAGGAAGAGCTTTACCATCTTTTAGGAATTGATCCTGAAGGAATAACTCAAAAAGTGTCTTGCGCATTGCACGATTATAAAGAAAAAAAGAATAAAAACGCAGTTATCATTTAATGGAAAAAACTAAAATTGCCGTCATCGGTTTGGGCAGCATTGCCCAGCTGGTTCATCTCCCGAATCTCTCTAAAACAAACAATGCAGTTATATCTGCAGTTGCAGAAATTGACAAAAACCGTCTTAATGCGATTGCCGATAAATTCAGTATTCCGGAAAGGTATACTAATTACAAAGAACTGCTTAAAAAAAGCGATATTGATGCAGTAATTGTCGCAACTCCAACAAGCACTCACAAAGAGGTTGCAATTGACTGCCTGAAAGCAAAGAAAGACGTGCTAGTAGAAAAGCCGTTAGCTAGGACTTATGCCGAGGCAAAATATATTACAGACATTGCAAAAAGAAATAAGAAAAAATTAATGGTCGGAATGAACCTGCGGTACAGGCCGGATGCGATGATTTTAAAAAGCCTTCTGGGGAACGGAGAAATAGGCGACGCTTTTTATATTAAGTGCGGATGGATACGGAGGCAAAGCAGCAGTGAAAAATGGTTTACAAAAAAAGCCGAATCGGGAGGCGGGGTAATTATCGATCTTTCTATTCTGCTTCTTGATTTATCATTGTGGCTTCTTGATTATCCGCCTGTTGAAACCGTAACAACACATTCATTTTATCAGAACACTAAAAATGTTGAAGATACGTCCGCCAGCTTTTTAAGATGCAAGAATTCAAAATTAATAATTATTGAAACAAGCTGGTCGCTTCCCGTAGAAAAGGATTTATTCTACCTGAATGTTTACGGAACGAAGGGTATTGCACGATTAAATCCTCTGAGGCTGTTTAAAAAAATCGAAGAGCAGCTTATGGATTTGTCTCCATTGCAGACTGAAAGCTCGCTGCATTTATTCAGAAAATCTTATCAGAATGAACTGAAAAGTTTTATGGGTGCAGTAAGAGGCTTGAATCCCATAGTTTCTTCGGGCGACGAAGCACTTTCCAGGATGAAAGTTATTGATGCTATGTATGAATCCGCACGGGGCAAAAAAGAAATAAAACTGTAATTCATCCGCTACTCAAGTTTACTTCACAGCATGTAATTTTATTATATATCGGCTGAACTATATTAAAAAGATGTTATTGATTGATGTTGAATATAAATAGGGGATAACTTTCCTTTTTTGTTATTTTAATTTGAATTCTTCAACATATCTTGCAGATATTACCCGGTAATGCGGATTATATAATTTAATATAGATTTCGCTGTGATGAACAATCATTTCTCCGGATTCCAACATATCATTCAGAAATTTTTTATCCTCAGTAAAATTATTAATAGTCAGACCCATACCTTTTATTGCATCCAGAATAAATTCCCATTCTTTTTTCCATGATTCCAATGACGGCGGGTTGCTATTGTTTGCACTCTTAAAAAATGCATCCGCCAGCTTCTCCATAGACAAAATTTTATCTTTGACTATTGATAGATTTACCCGGAAGTAACGGTTTTCATAGCCTGTCTGCTGCCAGAGAACCGTATCGTATTTTGCAGTGTCACTTAATTCTTCTGCTATACAATTAAGTGCGGAAGTTCGATCTGCAATCATGTGTGCAGGTCCGTAAGCACCCTGAAAAAAAATTTTGTAAATATCAATTAAGGTTGCTTCGGGATGCAGTTTCAATTCATTATTAACAGCATTAATTATGAGAATCTTTTTATCTGCGGCATCCTGATAAGTATTTCCCATAATAAAAAAATTTAAAAATAGGAGTATTGGCAAACGGTGGATTTTAAACATTTCTTTTTTTAATAATGCAGATTTATTCCCGCAAACACAACAAACCCGGGCATCGGGTAGCCGTAATTTATATAGTATTTTTCATCGGTCAGATTTTCCCCCTTTAAGAATACATCAAAATACCTGTTGATCTTATATGAAATGCGCGAATTAATCAAGCTATAATTTTCCTTAACTATATTAGGTGTAAGTTGTGTTATTAGAGCACTTACGAGCTGCAGTGAAAGCGTAATAGAGAAGTTTCCCGCATAATAAGTCGTACTAAAATTAAGCTGATGTTTAGGGGCTCCAAGCAGCGGGTCTTTCATTGAAATATAGCTGTAGTTCAACTGAGAAGTTAAATTTTCAAGCAGGAAATAGCTGCCTGAAAACTCAAAACCTGTATTTGAAAAGGAACCGGTATTTTCATTTTTAGGACCTGAAGGTCCGAATACGGTCGCAATAAGATTGCTTCCATCAGCATGATAAATATTTAATTCAACATGCAGTCTGTTTTCCAATAATTTCTGAATTAATCCCAATTCATAATTAACCATCTTTTCAGGTTTCAGTGCATCATTTGCCGGGGGAAAAAGATAGAGTTCCCTGATTGTCGGACTTCTGAATCCTTTTGCTACTGAAGCTTTTATCGTTGTAGAATTGGTTAAATTGTAAGCTATTCCTCCTGACGGTACAGGTTCATTTCCGTAAACGCTGTTATGTTCCAGTCTAAAGCCCGCATTTAAAATTAGTTTCCCGAAAAATGTCTGCTGGATGTAACCGTACCCTGCAAGCTCCCACAAGGTTGTATCGCCGAGTAATACTTTATTCTCGGCTATTCCTCCGTATCTTTTATAATCGACACCTATTGTAAAAGTATTACCCTGGAAAAAATTAAACGACTGGTATACTACCGTTCCGAAATTTTTATCCTTAGAATGAAATCCGTCGGAAATGTTATGCTCCCCGTAATTATAGAAAAATCTTACCGAACCGTTTGTATTTTCAAATTTATTATCGAGCGAAAAAGAACCCATTCCCCGTATAATATCAGTTACTTCACCGGCATATGAGTTTTCCGGACCAGGATCGGCAGCGGTATATTCCGCAAGACTAAAATCAGCGTTTAAGTTGAAATGAGGAGTGACACCATAACCTAAACGCAAGTAGCCGTTATTTATTTTAAAATCGGAAGAATCCCGGTGCCCGTCCGTCTGGTCATGATTGAATGATGCAAATGCAGAGAATCCATTTTTTTTGAAGCCCGATTTCAGCATATATTTTTGAGTATTATAGGAACCTAACATTGTACGCGCATTTGCATTGAACCCATCTTCCTTCTGAGATTTCGTAATTATATTTACCACTCCGCCCATTGCATTTGTACCGTAAAGTGTTGAAGCAGGACCGCGTATAACCTCTACTTTCTCCACATCGGATGCAATGTACGCATCCGGCAGAGGGTGTCCCATAATCCCCATGAACTGCGGATTGCCGTTCAGCAGCACGAGTGTTTCGGTATTCGGGTTTCCTCCGATGCCTCTTATATTTATTGAACCGGCCGAACCGGGCCCGACACCAAATCCGGTTATCCCCCGCTCGGTAATAAATATTCCGGGTACCTGCTCGCCCAAAACCGGCAGCAATGCCGATTCCGAGCTTTCTTCTATCTGTCTCTCGCTTATCACCGATACCGTAAGCGGTACGTTGTTCCGGCTGACTTCCGTTTTTGTACCTGTTATAATAATATCTTCAAAAACAACTGTATCTTTTAATGTTTCCTGGGCCTGAAGAGTATTAAAAGACGTCACTGATAGAAAAAAAATTGTTAAAGGATAAAGTCTGTATAGTTTCATTTATTTAAATTTTAATTATTCAAGTGTTATTTAATAAAAAAACGTGTTACCTAAGAATAAAAAAATTAATCAGCCCGGCTCATAGTCAGCTTTCCGTGTTGGATTCCTTTTACAGCTTTCAGCTTATCGGAAAGTTCAGTTAATATTTTCGCCTCGCCTTTTACTGCAATTACGTCGAGGCTGTGACCAGAATCCAAATGAAAATGCTGGATAGAAAGAATTGCGGAATTATAATTATGCTGGATATTTGTCAAGTTATTTAGAATATCCCTTTTATTGTGGTCATATACGAGAGTTATGGAACCTGCGACAATGTTATTGCAAAGCCATTTTTTCTCAACAAGGTTATTATTGATTAGCTGCCGGATAGCCTGGGATCTGTTTGTAAAGTGATTATCAACTACATCCTCGTCAAGAGCATTTAATAATTCATGTTCAAGAGAAACGCCGAACCTGACTACTGCCATAGTGTTACTTATTTTTATTTGTTGCTACTATAAAAATATTAAAAATTTACTGTTTACCAAAAGATCTTATATAAAAATATGGAAGTTCAATCAGGTTTTTTATTAAGTTTATCTAATCCTATTTTTATTTTTTCTTTAGGAAAATTTTTCGTCTTCAATTCTTCCTCATTCATCAATTCAAGATTTTTATAGAAATTTATTCCTTCTTTTTTTATCCCGGCAAAGTTTAAACTTTCAAGATTAAATAATTCATTTTCCGCTTTATCATACTTCCCGGTGAGTTCATAGAATTTAAAAAGCCTGAATCTGATATCCGGAGAGATCTCATCATTCTTAATTTTCTCAATGATTATGTCAATATCTTTAAAAAAATCTTCAAATAGTTGAATTGAATTCCTATTGCTCAAAATTCCCTCAAGGTATAAACTCAAAACTTTTTGATATTCGGAATTAATTCTATAATTATTTTCCTTCATAGCTTTTAATCCGGCTGCTTCTTTCAATAATTTCCCGATCACGAAACATTTC
>JBLNGL010000787.1:0-9165 GCA_050264735.1 Ignavibacteria bacterium
ACGTGAAAAAGAAATTTCACCGCCTGATAAAATATTCTCTGGAGCCCGTTAAAGTTCCGGAGCTGATAAAGAAAGTAATTACTTAAAAGAATTATTTACTTTTTAAAATATCCCTGATTTCGGTAAGGAGAACCTCTTCCTTTGATGGTGCAGGGGGCACCGGTTTTTGCTCCTCTTTCTTCTTCATCATATTTAGTATTTTTATCATCATAAAAACTACAAAGGCAATTACAATAAAATCGATCGCAGTAGTTACAAACGCACCATATCTCAGCATAACCGCAGGGGTTTTTTCTGCCGCCGGTTTTAGCGTTACAGCCAGATCACTGAAATCAACATTCCCTACAAGCAGTCCAATTGGCGGCATAATTATATCTTGAACAAAAGAGCTTACAATTTTTCCGAATGCAGTACCTATAATTATACCTACTGCCAAGTCTATCATATTACCCTTAACTGCAAATTCTCTGAACTCCTTTACTATAGACATTTTTAACTCCCGTTTATTTAAAAAATATTAGAACAAATTATAAGTCAAACCAAGCAGATGCGCTTCCTTTAGCTGGGTTTTTCTAGTTTGACTGATTTTATGAATTAATAGGAAATTGAAATTGACATTTAACATAATTATTAACTTTAGCCGTTAATGTATTATCCCACCGGAACCCATACGTCCATAGATTTGAACCGTGAAAAAAGGGCGGAGACTGCTATTTAAAAACATATTTTCCATTACTGCCTGTTCAATTTCAGTTACTGACTCAATACCGGTATCGAACTTAAAGGATTCTATTTTATCCTGAGTATTGGGATCATCCGAATAGTATCTGAATTGGTCTGCGATTGTTTTCTGGAAGGCAATACCAAGCCTTGTGCTGAAGTTTTTTAATTTATTATAGGTGAAGCCTATGCTTTGCGTAATATATCCCGGATCAAAAAATGCGGCAGTCTGAAATGTTGAATCATCATATTTATAACCATTAGCAACGACAGTAGGGATAGTATTATTGATATAAGGATCCACCGCTAAACGGTTTTGAGGCAAGGAATCTGTCTGGGCATAATGCCCTGCAGTTAACATAAGATAAAGTAAAAACTTCTTCATTTGGCCCTCACTTGTTCAGTGTTGAAGAAATAAAAATACTTTAAAATCTTCGACAAAAATAAGTTTAAATGGGAAATAAAGAAACAGTAGTAAATCACTTTGGAAAATTTAATGAGAGCATCAACAGATTAAAACATAGCAAATGCCATTGAGGGCCGACGATAGATTTTTTAAAAACCTGTTTTTTATTAATTATTTCTGCTTTCAGATACTTTTGGTGACGAATTCGGCAGAGGTTCTGAATCCAGTAATACACGGACTAATTCTTCTATTTTAAATGGTTTAACAATATAGTCTTCCATTCCCGAAGCAAGATATTTTTCGTGATCATCCTTCATGGCATTAGCGGTCATAGCAATAATACGGGGCTGTCGATCTTTTGGAAAATCTCTTCTAATTTCTAAAGTTGCCTGAACACCGTCCATATCCGGCATTTGTATATCCATTAAGACAACATCGTACGCCTGACGTCTTAATGCCTCCAGTACTTCAATACCGTTAAATGCCAGATCTGCCCTGTAACCAATTCTTTCTAAAAATCTCAAAGCTACTTTCTGGTTAATGATATTATCCTCTGCAAGAAGTATACGTAAAGGGTGCTTCTCGGCAATACCCGGGTCGAATACTAAAGGGGTGCTCTCTACTTGTTTTATTATTGCATTTCCTTTGGTGAGAACAGTCAATAAGGCATTATGAAGATGGGATAATTTAATCGGCTTTGTAAGTGTAGCGGCGAAAACAGAAAAATCTGCTTTCTTTTCACGATATCCATATGATGAAAGCAATATAAGGGGCAGGAATTTATATGATTCCAATTTACGGATTTCCCCGGCCAGCATATGCCCATCCATTTCCGGCATATGAAAATCCAGGATAGCCAGATCGAATTTAGTTCCTTCCTGCAATATCTTAAGAGCTTCAGGTCCTGAATCTGCACACATCGCCTTCATCTCAAGCAATTCCGCCTGTTTAATAAGTATTTCCCTATTCGTCCTGTTATCATCAACAATAAGAATTCTTTTATTCAGTAAAGCGGAAATATCTCTTGTTATTTGTTTTTCAACTGAGAGTTCGGCTAAAATTGTAAAATGAAAGGTTGTGCCTTTGTCCGGCATCCCGGAACTTTCAAACCACATAGTTCCTCCCATGAGCTCGCACAGCTGTTTGCTTATTGCCAATCCAAGTCCAGTGCCTCCAAACTTTCTTGTTGTAGAAGCATCAATTTGGGTAAATGATTGAAATATTCTATCCTGTTTATCGAGAGGGATTCCGAGCCCGGTATCCCTGACTGAGAAGTGAAGCTGGTAAGCATAGTTGTCTTTCAGCTGGCCATTTACAGAAACCACCACTTCACCTTCTTCAGTGAATTTTATAGCATTACTAAGTAGGTTGACTAGAATCTGCCTCAGCCTTGTAACATCACCGATTACTTTAGAGGATAATCTTTCATCCATTATATACGCCAGTTCCAGGTTTTTGTCTAGTGCCTTAGATGCAACCAGATCAAGGGCTTCCTCTACGCATATTCTCACATCAAACGGCTGTTTTTCAAGTTCTATTTTTTGGGCCTCGATCTTTGAAAAATCAAGAATATCGTTTATGAGGGTCAACAGAATGTTCCCGCTTCCATTAATAGTTTCAACAAAATCCTGCTGCTCTTTTGTCAGCGGCGTTCCCATCAGCAGTCCTGTCATTCCTATTACTGCATTTAGAGGTGTACGGATTTCATGACTCATATTTGCCAAGAACTGTCCTTTTACTTTGTTTGCCTTTTCGAGCTCCTTATTTTTATTTTCAAGTTCGTCATAAGCTTCTTTCAGAGCTTCTTCAGCGCGTTTTTTCTCTGTGACATCTCTATCGATTCCTACAGTATATGTCTTTCCCTGCAATTTGATAGGAGTTGCAGCATACTCAATTACATTATCTCTTCCATCAGGCCGCACCCATGTAAAAAATCCTTTGAATCTGAGTCCTTCATTAATAAATTTATCATTTTTCTCTGTGAGATTCCTAGTCAGTCCTACTTCTTCCAAATTTGCGATTTTTAAAAGCTCCTCACGGCTTCTTCCAGACATTTCCGCATAACGTTCATTGCATTCCACCAATTTTCGTTTGCCCGGTTCATAATTTTCTTCAAAGATGCTGATTCCGTCAAACGCATTTTCAAATATAGAACGAAACTTTTCAAGTGATTCAGTTAAAGCTGTTTCTGCTGCTTTACGATTCGTAATATCCCGGGTTACTCCAATGATTCCTTTAATCTTGCCATCCTGCCGTAAAGGTATTTTTGATGTAAGATGCCAGCATTTTTCACCTGTTAAATGATCTATTGCCTCCTCTTCCTTATCTATAATAGGTTCGCCTGATTGGATGATTTTCAACTCATCCGCATGATATTGTTCTGCTAGTTCCTTTGGGTGAATGTCAAATGTTGTTTTTCCAAAAACTGCTTCCTGGTTTTCTGCACCAATTGATTCTAAATGGGCTTTATTATTGAGAACATATTTTCCATCGGCATCCTTGAAATAGACAAAATCAGGAATATTATCAATTAATGTTCTTAATTGACTCTTTTCATATTCAATAGTTTTTTCCATTCCCCTTTGTTCTGTAACATCTCTGTCAATTCCAATGCTGTAAATGTTCCCATTCATTTTAATCGGAACAGCTGCATATTCAATAATGTTTTCTTTTCCGTCGGGTCTAATCCACGAGAATGTTCCTTTAAAGGCAATGTTCTGCTTAATTGATTCAGTATTATCTTCACTAAAAGAAGTAGTCCATTCACTTGTAAAACCTTTATTCAGTAATTCTTCTTTTGTCCTGCCTGCCATTTCGGCAAAACGTGCGTTGCATTCAATCAGCTTTCTTTTGCTATGATCTGAATTTTCTTCAAATATGCTTATTCCGTCAAAAGCATTATCAAATATTAATTGAAGCTTTTTGGCTGTTTCACGTAAAGCTTCTTCGGCGAGTTTCTGCTGGGTAATATTCCTGCCGATTCCGGCTAATCCGATTATCTCACCTTTATCATTAATTAAAGGAACTTTTGTTGTTAGGAGCCATTCCTTTTTTCCTTCTTGATCGATAAAATATTCCTCCTTGTTTATTACCGGTTTTCCTGTTAACACCTCCTTATCATCGGCATAAAATTTTTCGGCAATTTCCTTTGGATAGAAATCAAAATCGGTTTTACCAATTACTTCAGTTTCCGATTTTAAACCCATAATGCGCAAATCGGCAAAATTGGTTACGGTTTTCCTGCATTCCAAGTCTTTTACATAAATTACATCAGGTATATTATCGATTAATGTACGTAAAAGAATTCGTTCTTTTCTAAGATTTTCTTCAGCAATTTTCTTTTCGGTTATATTCCTGGCTATCCCGATTAATCCGACAATATTTCCTTTGGAATCTCTGAAAGGCAGCTTAGAAGTGAGAAGCCAATGCACTTTGTTGTTGGAGTCAGTGAAAAATTCTTCTTTATTCAGCAAAGGGTTCCCGGTCTGTATCACTGAGAAATCATTTGTATAAAATCCCTGTGCAATTTCTTTAGGAAAAAAGTCAAAATCTGTTTTACCGATTGCTTCCTGCTCGGAACTTAATCCCATATTCTGCAGGTCAGCTAAATTAGCAATAATCTTGCGTCCTTCAGCATCCTTAGCAAAAATTGCATCCGGGATATTATCAATTAAGGTACGGAGAAGCACCCGTTCACGGTGTAAATTTTCTTCAGTTTGTTTCCGATCAGTAATATCCTGGTTGATTCCGAAAATTTTAATTGTCTTTCCGTTCTCATCTTTCACAATGTAAATATGAACACTCATGTGGCCCGTTTCGCCGTCTCCGTAAATTACTCTGTGTTCGAGCTGCTGGCTATAATTCGAATCTGAAGTTTCAATAGCTTTTTCAGTTTCACATTCAATTACTAATTTATCATCAGGGTGCATGAATCTTTTGGCATATTCAGAGGCCGATATTGTATATCCGCCATGCTTTTCAGCATTTGTTCTAAGCAGGGAATAGAAGTAATCATTCAGTGTGAACATATTGCTTTCAACATCGTACTCCCAATGACCCATTTTTGCAATTTTCAGGGCATAATAAAGCTGAGTTTTACTATTCTTTAAAGAAGTTTCGGCGATTTTATATTCGCTGATGTCTTCATAAATAGCATAGGATCCTCTTTTCTTACCGTCAATTATTGTGGGGACGCCATGAAGTCTCACATTTATAAGAGTGCCGTCTTTTCTTTTTCTGATAGTTTCTTTAATTAAGACATCACCAGTGGAGAGTGTAGTTGAAAAGTTTTTCCCTTCTTCTTTAAATTGGGCAGGCACAATTACATCGTTTATTTGGCTTCCTTTAATCTCTTCTTCCGTATACTGGAAAATCTTCTCAAACTTTTTATTTATATGTATGATATGATCATGAGCATCCAGCAGTGCAACTCCCAGTGCAATGTTTTCAAATAAATGCTGGAATTGTGTTTTCTGAAGAAGAGCATGATGCTCTTTTTTAGTCAGTTCCTCATTGGATTTTTCAAAATCTCTCAGGTGAGAACGCAATTCTGCTAATTCCCGGATGAGTTCTTCGTTAGTTTTTTTGCTGTCATCCATAAAACTTTTATCCTTATTTTCCGGAATAAAATTTTTTTAAAAAGAATTTTTGAATATTCATCCTTTTAAGCCGCACTTTATTTACTACCGGCTTCAAAAAAAATCTCCCCTAGTTTCGGAGGAGAACCTCCACTAAAAAACAATTTTAGTGCCATTAGGTTCTAAAATTTGTGAAAATTTTCGGGAAAAGATGTTTAAATTTTTGTTTTGCAGGTCTTCATAATTTCTTTAATGAAAAATGTTGATTCCGGCATATTTACCGAATAAAGGAAGTTGGCCGGAAAAATAAAGTAGCCGACATTCGCTTATTTTTTAAATATTTGTGGAGACTTTAAACCAGCTATATCATCTATCCGGCTGAAATAAGAAATATTCACCTGTTAATTTTACTTTACGTTTCATCTGATTGGGATATAAAAAAGCCCAATTCATCAAGGATTTAATAAAATGGGTATACATTTTATTTCAACCAGCATTTTGCAGAGTATGGCTATTTGCTTTAAAACAAAAAAGCCCCGGATTTAACGGGGCTTTTCGGAAACAAAAAAATATCTTTTTAACTGCGCGGTTTAGCTTCATTAACTACGATATTTCTGCCATTTAACTCCGAATTGTTAAGTGCGGAAATCGCACTTTTTGCCTCTGCAGGATCCTCCATTTCAACAAATCCGAAGCCTCTTGATCTCCCGGTTTCACGGTCTTTTATGACTTTTGCAGAAAGCACTTTTCCGTGCGCTTCAAAAGTTGATTGCAAAACCTTGTCGTCAATTGACCAGGGAAGAGAACCTACAAATAATTTAGTACTCACTAAAGAACCTCTAAAAAATTAATAAATAAAAAATCCGGTCTAACCGGATGCACAAATTTAATAAGATTATTAATAATAACCTAATGATTTTTTTGAAACGGCTGATTTTTACCCCAAGGTATTTCCCCAGAATTCTTCCCGATCATAAAAAACTTAAGCTTCCTTTAACTTCCTGCAAGAAGCTTATTAAAATGTCTGGTTATTGCGGATTTTTTTCTTGCTGCGGCATTTTTGTGAATTCTTCCCTTGCTCACATTTTTATCTAGAACAGCTACAGCTTCTTTATAAATCTTCTCGGCTCCCTCTTTTTCTTTTAAACTAAGAGCTTTCTTTACAATACTTTTTATTTCTGAAGATTTGTTCTTGTTTACAAGTTTTCTTTTTTCACTCTGCCGAATTCTTTTTTTTGCCGATACATGTGTTGCCATTTAGTTAAATATCCCAATTAATTTTGAAAAATTGAGCCCAAATATATAGATTCACCTAGTTGATGTCAAACGCTTATAGCATCAGCATATTTCGGAGTTATTAATTCCTGCAAATTAGTAAGGTAAAAATGAAGAGACCGGAGATCTAAATGCTTAAAGTGAATGAAATATATTCCTCTTTACAAGGTGAAAGTTCTAAAGCAGGGCTTCCTTGTGTTTTTATCCGACTGACCTACTGCAATCTGCGCTGCGTATATTGTGATACTGCTTATGCATTTTATGAAGGTAAAGATTTAACGGTAGATGAAATTCTAAATGAAGTAAGGAAATTCGGATATAAACTTGTAGAGGTTACAGGCGGAGAACCTTTAGTTCAGGAGGAAAGTCTTAAATTGATGAAGAGGCTCTGCGATGAAGGATATTTTGTAATGCTTGAGACAGGTGGAAGCCTTCCAATCGAGAATATCGATAAAAGGGTAATGATTATAATGGATTTAAAGTGCCCTTCCAGCGGGATGCTGAAAAAAAATAATTATGATAACATAACTTTTTTAAAACCAACCGATGAAATCAAGTTTGTTATCGGGAGCAGGGAAGATTATGAGTGGTCAAAAGAAATAATAAATAAATATAATCTGACAGGTCTATGTACAATTCTTTTTTCTGTCGTATTCGGGCAGCTTGAACCTTTAATTCTGGTCGGATGGATACTTGAGGATAAACTGGATGTAAGATTTCAGCTTCAAATGCACAAATTTATCTGGGATCCCGCGGCAAAAGGAGTTTAATGAAAATAGCAAAGGAATTCAGGTGGGAAATGGGGCACCGGCTTCCGGAACATTTCGGAAAGTGTAAAAATATTCACGGGCATTCATATAAAATGATTGTTGAGCTTAGCGGTGAAGTTAATGCAGAAGGAATGGTTTTGGATTTTTACGATTTGAAAAAAATTGTAAATCCGATTGTTGAAAAACTTGATCATTCATTCCTAGTTTACAGCGGAGATGAAGAAATAATTGGTTTACTGGAAAAAATAGATTCAAAAAAGGTTGTTGTCGGTTTCCAATCAACGGTAGAAAATATTACCAGATATTTTTTGGGCGAAATATCTAAAAATAAATTTCCTTCAAATATTTCTTCATTAAAAGTAAAAGTCTTTGAAACTGAAAATGTTTATGCTGAGGAGGAAATAAGATTTTAATTAGAGTTTCACAAAAACTAATTTCTTTTTATAATATTTCTCTATCCGCTCTGAATGATCCGTTCTCAAAATAATAATCAATAATTCCGCCGTCATTCAGAAGTTCCCCGTCTCCGTTTGTCTGCTGCGGAAAGCCCAAGGTAAAAATGAAGAAGCCGGTTGAATCCGAAGGAGCTCCCGGTTCGGCAGGCCATAAAAAATAATTTAAACCTGTTTCCTTTTTCCCATCAGTAAAATTTATAATTTCAGAAGGTATATAGAATGCATTTTCTTCAATGCTTATTACTCTAAAATCTTCTCTGTCGGATATTAGGCAGAGCAGGAGAGAATTTTTTTTATCATGACCGTCAATTATTACATCCGGGATATTATCTTGATTGGCATCAACAATTAATGCAAACGGTGCACGGTCGGGATTTACATCGTCCATAACATCTTTTAGGACAGCAGACGTATAGTCTTCAGTCTTCCATTGCTCAAAATCAGGATTAAATTTTTTAAGTGCAAATTTCATGCTTTCCGGCAGGTTCAGAGCATATTTCCCGTTTAAGTATGAGATGAATGGTTTTTTATCCTCAAGAATTATTAAAGAATGCGCCGGCGGCCTGATGATCAGAGTAATCAGAATAATGAAAAAACACATCTTTAATTAACCAAAAAAGAATTTAAGAATTCAGCTCATGAAATTTTTCGGATAAGATCTAAGATTATGATCGAAATTCAGCTGTTCCTCCATCCTGCATGACCAAACAAGCTGACCATTCCAAACTGTAATATCCGGATTTATGACCATCACCTTCATTTTTGCGATAGCATCCGTCTCAGTAAAGATTGCATTTTGCTGTAGGTTCCAGCCATGAAATTGAGTTGTCTGTTGATTCCAAGGCAGTCTGCAGTAATCAAGCTGATTTGAAAAATAGTCTCTATGTTATTGTTCACATTCGAAATTTAAATGATAAATTTTCCTTCTGCAACGAACTTTTTTTAATTTCTTTAAATAATGG
>JBLNGL010000788.1:0-3621 GCA_050264735.1 Ignavibacteria bacterium
ATTATACCCCAGTATCCTCGGGGGATCACTGACAGGCGGGTATGCTATAAAATTTAAAATAAAGTTGTAATCAATAACCGGTGTAATGATAAAAGGATCAAGAAAATCCAATGTTAAACCTGCCGAAGCTTGAAAAGTAGTATTGTAATCATATTTCGGTTCCGTTTCAACAACAGGATTTTCTCTTATAATCCCTAGTCCGGCCTGTAAAAACAGCATCTGAAAATTTTGAAGAATATGAGATCTGTAGGAAGTAAAAATCGAAAAAGTTTCAATATTCGATTCCAGCAATTTAATTGGCCCGTATGAAAGGCTGAAAGGAACTGAATTATAGACGATGGATGAAACAAGGGCATTATTCTTATCAAAATAAAATGCAGCTTCAAAATTATAATTTAAGTTGTTATCTGCCTCATATTTAGCAGATTCATAAAAAGTCGGAATAGAATATGTTTTAGCTTTTCCTAATCTGACCGTTTCGCCAAAACCTAAGGATAAAATAATATGATCCAGAAGCGGTTTATTTTTTTGCACAGAATTTTCATTAAATAACAAATCGCTGTTCAGCTCAAATATAAATTGAAAAGTTTCATAGGGGAAAACCCACTGTAAATAATTCGGATAGTGCACATTGTGAGAAACACCCGCATATCCTGCGGAAAATCTGTATCCATAAAATTCCAACCCGATATTTGCACCATGAGTATAAAAATTCTGCAAAGAAGTTTTGATGCCGTTAGAAAAATTACCTGCATAAAATTCCTGGAAGAAAGCAAAGTTTTCGGCAAAGCTGAGAGGTTTCCAGATAAATGATAGACCTGTGTGCAGTGCAGCATCATTCGGAAAATCCTGCCAGTCTGTAAAAATAGTTTTAAATGAAGATTGGCCTTGTCCGTTCTCATCCCCTTCATCGAACGGTTTTGAAATGCCTAAGCTTAAAGGAAGAGAGAAGTAATCATTTTCTGCTGCAGTAAAATTTATACCCAGGTTTAATTTTGTCGGCGGCGGCTCATAATAAGTTGCTCCTTCGATTGCACCCGACTCATATTTTACTGCAGGCCCTAAATTCATTAATGAAAATCCGAAAGAAAATTTCCTTTCACAAAAATCGGGATTGTAGAGCCCTCCAAGGCTCAGAAAGAATCCTTCGGCGATAATTTCACGTAAATGCCAGTAGGAGTATCTGAACTGAATTCCGGCGCTGAAATTTTCACTGAAGCTTCTCGCGTAACCTGCGGCAAAACTGTTTTCATAATCATGAACCAATTCATCTATAAAACCTTGCGGATTGTTTGGATCAATTCTTCCTGCAAGGAATTCTCCGAAGTCCCAGTTTTCATAGTTTATAGCAAATGAACCTACATCTGGAATAGTATGATAAATCGTATAGCTTGATTGAGGTACATACCTGACTAGACCTAAAGGATTCCGGTAAAAAGAAAATTTTGAATTTTGTGTTAAACTAAGTTTAGCCGGATTGTATACTAAAGCATCGTCATTAGTTAGCGAGGCGACTCCCATTTCACCCGCTCCGAAGCTGGAAACGGAATGCGGCCAGGTTACAAAATCGAATGCCTGAGTATTCTGTGCATTTATATTTAATTGAAAATATATAATAATTAAGAAGCTAAAGATTGCTGAGGTTTTCATGGGATCCCCAAATTTTTATACCGAAAATTATAAATTTTATAATACAAAAAAACTAAATAATAAATTCTTCTTATTTATTATTGAAATCCAAATTAATTTTTTAATTAAAAGAGCCAATTCATTCATAAAAATTCTTTTCCCACTTATGCACCTTAAGCTTTTCAAGCATGCCCCTGGAAAGAGGACCTTTTTCGATACTTCTTAAATTTGCATTCAGATTTTTTTCCTTACGCATTCCGGGGATTACAGCTGTTACAGCATCAAAGCTTATTGTAAATCTAAGCGCCGCTTCCGCCAATGAACCGGCTTCGGTTTGTACATCATCCCAGACTCTATCCGCTCTTAATTTTACATCTAATTTTCTTTTTCCTTTAAAATAATCGTTCCGGAAGTCGCCGACCGGAAAAGCAGTTGAAGGATTTATATTTCCCGTCAACCCGCCTTCATCGAACGGGACCCTTGCAATTATGCTTATAAGCTTTTCCCGGCAGAAAGGGAATAAATGCGAAGCAGGTCTCTGCTCGAAGATGTTGAAGATCACCTGTAAAGAATTTATCAAGCCAGTTTTGCCGGCTTCAATTCCATTTTCCGGCTCATGATCATTAACCGATATCCCGAAGAAACGGATTTTTCCCTCTTCTTTCAATTTCTGCACCGCTTCCTTCCATTCATCCTCCTTAGCCCATTTGTCGTTCCATACATGAAACTGCTGCAGATCGATGTAGTCCCTTTTTAAATTCTTCAAGCTTTCTTCGGTTTTTCCAATGATATATTTTTGGGGAAACGAATCCTTTAAAAGAGAATTCGATGCGGCCGGCCATTCATTTTTTTTTGATGGAATTTTTGTTGCAATGAAAATATTTTTCCCATGCTCTTTTTCAGCTTCCCCTAGAATTTTTTCGCTGTGCCCTTTTCCGTATGCAAGTGCGGTATCAAAAAAGTTGATCCCTTTCTCCATTGCCCTAACTAGAACTGTCTTTGATTCTTTGTCATCTGCGCCAATCCACTCCGACTTGCCTATTCCCCAGCATCCGAATCCAAGGACTGAAATTTCCATGCTTGATTTATCGAAAATTTTCCTCAGCATTATTTCTCCGGTTTCAAGAAAAAAATGTAAACATGTAAATCAATCTAAAAAAAACTAATCAATATTCTCAATAAAAAATGGAATTTTTGGGCTGGCGGATATGATGCGGAGACACCGCAGGGTGTTTCAGCTAAGGAATATTATTCATTACTTTTCAGGGCATCATGGGATAAACTAATTTTTTTCAGCAGGTTTTTAAGCTCTTCCTGCTGGAGCTCCATATTCATTGCAACACCTGCTTTGGTTCCTTCCCCTGCAGCAAATATTACAAACTTCATATCTTTTATCGCATCGCCTGCGGCAAATACTCCCTTAATATTTGTCTTCTGTTTTGTCCGTAATAATAAATCCTTCCCTGCTGAAATTACATCCAAGCTGTTCGGCCATCAGAGATCTTTGTTTGGGATGTTATAAAAAACAATCGCCGATTATAATTACCTCATTCACATAGATTTTTAATTTTTATTTTGATTAAAAAACTTCAGCAGATGAAATTTATATAATAATTGAAAAGTTAATTTTTAAGTTTCAGCATATTAATTCAATCAAGCTAATGGATTCCTGAGAAAATAATTCCTTTTATGATTTACTTTAAAAGAAAAGCAGATACAAAATAAAGTACGAAATAATTAAAATAGAAGATTATGAAAATCAATTAAGCCAGAGAGAATAGAAGAATGTATAAAAAAATGCAAGCCTATTTAGTAATTTTAACTGAATATTTTAACCGGATTTTTAAAGGTTATTGAATCACAGTCCAAATAAAATAGTTGACTCTTACAGGAAAATTCATTAAAAATATATGCAAGATTATGGATGTTCAATTTAAATGTTGAATTTCAGCTTTAACTTTGAGTTAATATGCCTTCCATCCGGATATTACT
>JBLNGL010000789.1:0-2582 GCA_050264735.1 Ignavibacteria bacterium
TCTATCTTCCATTTATATTTTTTTTTAATATATCTGATCCGGTCATGAAGACGATGCTTTCTCCCCTGCCAGAATTCAAACTTACCAGGAAATAATTTTAAACCTCCCCAATATTCAGGCATCGGTACATTTTCATCGGGATACTTCTTCAGATATTCAATATACTTTTGATCTAAAAATTCCCTGGATGAAATTACTTTACTTTGTTCCGAAGCCCATGCTCCTATTTTGCTCTCATACTGCCGGGTTTTAAAATAATCCTCCGACTGCTGCCGGGATATCTTTTTAACTCTGCCCGATATTCTGACCTGCCTTTCTAATTCTTTCCATAAAAAAAGCGCTTCTGCATAAGGATTTTCCGCTAAATCTTTTGCCTTAGAACTTTTATAATTTGTAAAGAAAACAAAACCTTCCTCGTCAAAACCTTTCAGCAGAATCGTTCTTACTGAAGGAACTCCTCTTTTACCGGTGGTTGAAAGAATCATTGCAGTAGGCTCTAAAATTTCAGAATCAACAGCCTGATTAAACCATTTCAAAAATTGTTTAAAAGGATTCGCATCAACCTTAGATTTTCGTAATTCTTCAGTGAAAAACAATCTGCGGATTTCTTCAATATCTTTCTCTTTTTTCATAGAGGCCATTAAATTTCTCTTCTAAAATATTTCAATAATAATTAAATTATACAATTAAGTGAGAATTCGGGTTTTAAAAATCCTAATTTGGTTCTATTAGAAAAAACTTCGAATGAGATTTTATGGAGTTTTTGCTAGGAATCGCTTTTCTTTTATTCAAAAGTAACTATTTTCCAATAAATAAATAACTTTTTTACGCCTTTTAACTAAACATAACAGCTCTCAGCTTAGTAAAAATGAAAAAGAATGAATTAACTAAACAACAGAAAGAGGATCTGGAAAGATTCGGAGCAAATACCTGGTTTGTAGAATATCTTTATAAACAATACCAGAAAAATCCTTCGGAAATCCCGGATCAATGGCAGAAATTTTTTGAAAATATAACAGGAGGGGAAAAAGGAAACGGTTCAAAACCTAAATACTTCCCCGGCAGTTCTGAAATTGCTCTCCCAGTGCCGGATAATGATGATGAAGTTCAAATTATAGCGGGAAGCTCTGCAAAAATTCTGGATAACATGAATGCCAGCTTAAGCGTACCGGTGGCTACTTCGCAAAGATCAATTCCTGTAAAGCTGCTTGAAGAGAACAGGATTATCATTAACCGGCAGCTTCAGAAAAACCAGGAAGGGAAAGTTTCTTTCACCCACCTTATTAGCTGGGCAATACTAAAAGCTCTTCAATTTTATCCTGTACTTAATTATGCATTTACCATTATCGACGGCAAACCGAATGTTATAAAAAGATCTAAGATTAATTTCGGACTTGCAATAGATATTGAGAGAAAGGACGGATCGCATTCCCTTATTGTACCGAATATTAAAAATGCAGGAGATATGAGGTTCAGAGAGTTTGTTATTAAATATGAAGATTTGGTAGCCCGCTCAAGAAACGGGCAAATGGATCCTTCGGAATTTTTAGGGACTACAATCACTCTTACCAATCCGGGCATAATTGGAACAATAGCTTCAGTACCCAGACTGATGACAGGACAGGGTACTATAATTGCTACTGGTGCTATCCAATACCCGGCTGAATATCAGGCAATGTCTCCTTCTACAATATCAACTCTAGGCGTCAGCAAAGTAATGAATATAACAAGCACTTATGATCACCGGATTATCCAGGGTGTGGAATCGGGATTATTCTTAAAAAAAGTCGGTGATCTTCTGTTAGGGGAAGAAGATTTTTACGGCGAGATCTTCAGAGATTTAAAAATCCCTGCGCAGCCGCTTTCATGGAAAACAGATTATCAGCCGGGAGTTTTTGGAACAGGCGCAAGTACGGAAGAAATAGAAAAACAAGCCCGGGTTTTACAGCTGATTAATCTTTACAGGGTAAGAGGGCATTTGATTGCAAGTCTTGATCCTTTAGGTAAACAGCATATTTATCATCCTGAATTAGACCCGGCTTCTTTTAAATTAACATTCTGGGATTACGACCGGAATTTTATTACCGGTGATCTTCTCCCTGATCATAAAACTGCAACATTAAGGGAGATTCTGGAAATTCTGCATAAAACCTACTGCGATAAGATCGGCATAGAATATATGCATATACAGAACCCGGATGAAAAATCATGGCTGCAGAGAATGATGGAGCCGGTCAGAAATACACCCAGCTTCACTCCCAAAATGAAAAAAGAAATATTAAAGAAACTCATAACTGCCGAAACATTCGAGCATTTTATTCATACCAGATTTATAGGTCATAAAAGATTTTCATTGGAAGGATCCGAAACATTGATCCCGGTGCTTGATTATCTTTTTAATGAGGCAAGCGATTATGATGTTCTTGAAGTCGTACTTGGGATGGCTCACAGGAGCAGGCTGAATGTATTAGCAAACATAATCGGAAAATCATATGAATCTATTTTCTCGGAATTTGAAGATATCAAAGATCCTGATTCAATTGAAGGTTCCGGGGATGTGAAATATCATTTAGGCGCAATCG
>JBLNGL010000790.1:0-5069 GCA_050264735.1 Ignavibacteria bacterium
GATCAATACCACGAACTCCTTTAATAGGCTCAGGCTGGGGAGTAAATGGACCATAAGGATTATCAGATACAGCTACTCCAATTGAAAAACCTCTGCCAAGGGTTGTATCTTTAGCGGGAGCCGGGAAATAAAAAAAATATTTGCCATTCCTCTAAATACAAACAGGAGCCCACAACGCATATGATTTTGAATTAACCCATGGGACTTTATCCTGACTTACAATTACACCATGATCAATCCAGTCTGTAAGATTATCAGAAGAGAATACGTGATAATCTTCCATGCAAAACCACCCGACACGTCCCTTCCCTTCAACAGCAGAAATATCATGCGATGGATAAAGATAAATCTTTTCATTGAATACTCTTGCAGCCGGATCGGCTGTAAACTGATCCATTATAAGAGGATTTTGGGCAAAGGTATTGTTGAGAAAAACTATCGTATCAAAAATCAATATTAGTAAAAAAAATTTTTTGTTTCTCATTTCATTATGATCTTAGTTTTTAATAACTACCGGCTTAATCCATTTCTCCAGAGGTTTCAATGCGCATAACGGTAAATGAATTTCCAGGGAATGATCGCATGATTGTGTTACCTGATAATTTCACCTCTTCAATCTTTGGCGACACTTTTGTTGGCTCCTCTAATGTATTTTCATCCAGCGGACTTGCAGATGTAAGCACTATAGCTTTACCTATGCCCGAAAGAGTTCCCGCACCTTTTATATCAATCATTGTTTTAAGCTCTTCAGGATCAGCATTGACAACCTTTAAAATAATATCACCGGAATTATCGTCGCGGCCTGCACTTACACACAGACTATTTACTTTAGTCCGTTCTTCTGCTACCTGCTGTACTAATTTACCATCGAGATAACCTTTCACAGTATTGCCGTGGATTTCAAGCTTAATATCATACCATTTACCAATTTCTATATTAGCTTTCATGCTTTCAGTTATAAGTCCCATATCTATCATATGAACAGAATTCCACCAGCCGCCGAGGTCCCAGCGAATTCGTCCCTGGTTTCTCTTGCTATGAAAATAAATCTGGAATCCATTCTCTCCCTGAATCTTACGAGCCTTGAGCGTAATTGTATAATCAGTCCATGTTGTATCGCCAACATATGCAGTAACATTGGGTGCTATTGCAGACTGCCTTAACACTCCATCATGTACCGACCATTCACCTCTGCCGATTTTTCTCCAGTTGTCTATATTTTTGGAAAAGTCCGCTTTAAATAGAACCTTACCATCAGGGGCAACAACTTTTAAATCTTTAAACTCAGCAGCATTGTTCCAGGTACCGAGACCAATACCTCCTGATAATTGCGGTGCTTCCATTGCCGGAGAGTTATCAATTTTTACAGGAAGAGAAACCGTCCCCTTGTTTTCTGCGAACATCTGCTGAACATAATAGCTCGGAAGCCCATACCAACGGTAGCTGTCAAAATTGATCAGATTAATCGGCCATCTTTTATGATTTGTATTGCAGAAAAGCGGGGCATAGGCACCCATCATAACCACATCAGAATTCCGCTCCAAGCCGGTCATCCAGGCTGCCTCACCAATCGCACCGCGAAGGTTCCCATTTCCGGTATTACTTGTTACCGCATATTCACCGACAAAGATTTTCGGACCTTTCCGATCATAACTGTCATATTTATTTGTATTCCAGACAAACCAATCAGGATTATTATAATAGTGCTCATCTATAATTTCCGGTTTTGGGTTTTCAGGATGACCTCCTGCCCACTCATTAGCAATGAGTTTTATATCAGGATATTTTTGATAGACAGCTTTTACAAATAAATCCCAGCGTTCAGCGTATGGAGCCATGCCGTTTTCATTTCCAATCTCCAAATATTTTAGATTGAATGGTTCAGGATGTCCATTCTTTGCTCTTATACTTCCCCAAACTGAATTTACGGGACCATTTGCATATTCAATTGCATCAAGTGCATCTTGTACCCACTGCCCCATTTGATCCATGGGTACTACCTCTTTATGGGAGATTCCAGCATTTATACAATATAGCGGTTCAGCGCCGAGGTCTTCAGCCAGCTGCAGATATTCATGATAACCAAGACCATTTGTTGCATTATAGTCCCAGATATTCCATAACGGTGAACGAGTATCGACATTTCCAATTGTATTCTTCCAGTGGTTCATATGTGCAAAATCATCCCCTTCAACCCAGCAGCCGCCGGGGAAACGCATAAATGCCGGATTAAGTGCATCAAGAGCTTCTGCCAGGTCTGTACGCATACCATGATTTTTCCAGGTTTGATCCGGCAGAAGGGAAATCATGTCAAGGTACAATGCCCCGTTTCCTTCACCGGAAATTTCTAAGTGTGCCTTAGGATCGCTGCCGGATGCTTTTAAATTAACTGAAAAATATTTCCACTCATATTCGAATCCATTTACATCACCGGATGCCAATTCTTTTCCCCGGGTATCTACGATCTTAATCTTTAATGATGCATTTGAACCTTCGGCGGAACGGGCAGCTAGTTTGAACGAATAGCTGTTCCCTTGAATAATATTCATACCCCAATAACCATTATTCTCTAAACTGAAAGAACCATTTGCCTTTATACAAAGAGATTTTCTGTTAAACGGATTAAGCGGCGGTACAGGCGGTCTTGATTGAACATCTGCATTGATAATTGTTGCCGAACTTTTACCGTCATCGCTTACAAATTTCCAGTTTTGAAGTGTATCCGTATCTTCAAATGAACGGTTGCGTACCAGCTCCGGATAAAGTCCGCCGTCAGCGGAAAGATTTATGTCTTCAAAAAAAATTCCAAAAAGAGTTGGAGAAATTTTATGTCCAGGCTTATTAACTTCCACAGTTATATTTGCTTCAACCTCTTCATTCGTCTGTGCATCAAGAAGAGAAGGTAATACAAATAGAACTAAAAATGAGTTCATTAATTGTCTTATTTTTTTATTCATTGTTTGACCTATATAAGTAATTAAAGTTGTTAACATTATTTGTAAAAACTACGATGTAATTTTATTTTGAGCTGTTAAGATAAAAGATAAACTCACGAAGAGCAGTAAAAAAATTATTTTTTTCATTTAAAGTCTCTCCTAAATTTCATTGGATATTTCTAATACAATATCTATAAAAATTATATATTTGATTCATTAGTTCACTTAGAACTTCTAATCAACCGGATATAATATACAGGGCCGGCAGTACTGTGCTGCTGAGCTTGAAATTTTACTCTTATATGATCTTTGCCTGAAATCATCGAGTCGGGAATTTTATATTCAACATTTTGAAACTTCGATTGATACCATCTTCCGGTATTATTCTCCGAGATTAATTTCTCATCATCTATGTATATATCAAACTTAGAGCTGTTCCATTCATATCCCCAATATCGTATCAACAAACTTAAATCAGTCTCGCTTTTTGTTGCCAGCTCATAACTAAAATACCCTCCGTTATTTGCTGCGCGATAGAATTCATCTAAATTAGTACCAGTATTTGAACCAGAGTTTTGCATGACGTGATCAGTTTCCGGCTGTTGTTGTCCCGGCGCTATAAAATCTAATGTGCGGTTTTCTAATTCGAGTTTATCTTTTTCAGCTATCTCAATTGAATCGAGATAAAATTTGTATTGAGTATTTGATAAAGCCATCCAGTACATCATGTATCGTGCATCATGTATCTGATAGAAAGGTTCCAGTACTATATTAACGGGATTGATCATTTTAACATTAGGAAGTGTGAAAGTGAGCGGCTTATTTTTTACAGGTATAAGTACATCTGCAATTTTCAAAATGTTGTCATCAATAATTATCGGAGCTTGATCAATAGGGAGTTTCTTTCCAACAGCAATATGTCCCCATCTGCTGTCATCAGCAACTAAACCTTCTAAATCCTCCGTACCTGTTTTTGCTCCAAGCAGAATTGGTCCATGCATAAGCGCTATGTAGGACGGCACGTTTGGTAAATGTTCAATCGAATTATGCATAGGCAGAATAATTTGGACAACATCGCCTGCTGCCCACAACCTATCAATTACAATATAAGTTGTAGGATGACCTGAATGAGAAATCGTCTTACTATTAACAATTACTTTTAATGCTCCTTCTTTAACCCACGAGGGATATCTAATCAACAATTTAAAATGAGAAGATCCTTCAGTTACAACTAATTTAGTTTGTTCTTCGTTTGGGAAAATTGTTTCCTGTTTAATCTTAATCCCTTTCGCCTTCCAGTTCAATTCAGATGCGATGAACAGATTTACATACAAGGAATCATTTTGATGAGTATAAATAACCTGGTTGTATTTTCCATGATTTTCCATGCCCGTACCGACACAACACCACATAGCTTCATTTGGAGAAGAATAGACACGATAATGACGAGGACGGGCGGGAGTAAAATAAACATATCCGCCATGCTCAGGATGCTGGGTCGACAGAATATGATTGTATAAGGTCCTCTCATAATAATCAATATATTTTGCTGATGGATTTATTCTAAATAAATCTTCCGTTAACTTCAGCATGTTATACGAATTGCATGATTCCGGACCTTCAACATCGTTAACGTAATCGCCGGATGCTTTTAAACTCGGAAAATGTTCCTTCCTGCTGTTACCTCCAAATACAAGAGTACGGTCTTTTATAACTGTTTCCCAAAAGAAATTTGCCGCCTTAGTATATTTTTCATCATTAGAAAGTTCTGCAATTCTTTGAAAGCCTATAACTTTAGGTATCTGAGTATTCGCATGTTTATTATCAAGATTATCCTGCCCTGCAGCCATAGCATCAAGCAGCATTTTATGCGAGAAGCGTTTAGCAGCAATTAAATATTTTTCATCACCTATAATCTGGTAAGCGGCCGCAAGAGTCTCATCCATACCGCCGTGCTCTGCACCCAGCATCGATTCCATTTGTTCATCAGTTAAGCCGGAAGTTAAATTTATAGCCCAGTCGCAATATTTTAAAAATATATGTTTAGCTTCTTCGCTGCCTCCGTATAGCCAAGCATCTCTCAGCCCTGCGTACATTTTATGAAGATTATACCACGGCGCCCAGCTTGAGAAG
>JBLNGL010000791.1:0-4426 GCA_050264735.1 Ignavibacteria bacterium
GACAAGGAACGATACTATTACATACTATACAACATGCGGCTGGATGATGTGGAATTGGCTGGTCAGCTCGTTGAATATCGGCGCAGCAGTTTTTTTATACGACGGCAGCCCGGTTTATCCATCAACAACCGCTTTGTGGAAAAAAATTGATGAAGAAAAAATTTCCATTTTCGGAACTAGCCCGAAATATTTAAATCTCTTTAGTCAGAACAATATTCAAATAAAAAAAGAATTTGATCTTTCATCTTTAAAAACTGTTCTTTCAACAGGTGCTCCTTTACCGGAAAATATTTTTAAATGGATTTACTCCTCTGTTAAGAATGAACTTCAGCTTTCATCAATATCCGGGGGCACAGACATAATATCCTGCTTTATGCTGGGTAATCCGAATTTACCTGTATATGCCGGAGAACTGCAGTGCCGGGGACTCGGAATGAAAGTGGAATCATTTGATGAAAATGGAAAACCGGTAATAAATAAAAAAGGAGAACTCGTCTGCACAAAACCGTTTCCTTCGATGCCTGTTTTCTTTTGGAATGATCCGCAAGGAGAGAAATACAGGTCGGCATATTTTGACTATTACCCCGGAATATGGAGGCACGGAGATTTTATTCAGATTACCGAAAGAGGAACAATAATAATTTACGGCAGATCGGATGCAACATTAAATCCCGGCGGAGTACGTATCGGAACCGCAGAAATTTATAATGTAATTGAAACTATGGAAGAAATTTCCGACAGCCTTGTAGTAGGACAGAAATGGAAAGACGATGTAAGAGTTATTTTATTTGTAGTTTTAAAAGAAAGAATTATTCTGAACGAAGAACTCATCATTAAAATAAAAAATACAATAAGAACAAATTCCTCCCCGAGACATGTCCCCGCAAAGATTATTCAGGTAAACGATATTCCCCGTACAATCAATTTTAAAAAAGTAGAGCTGGCAGTGAAAAAAATAATCGAAGGAGATGAAGCGGATAATAAGGAAGCGTTGGCAAATCCGGAAAGCCTGGAGCAATTTAAAAGCATTAGTGCTCTTTTAATTGATTAATTCCTATATTGCATTCCGAATTCTTAAAAAAATCCGAGGTTTCGTGAGTTTTAGCAAAGAAATAAATAATGGTATCCTTATTATAAATACCGGACTGAAAAGAGCAACGATGAATGAATCGGCAGAATTCAAAGAGTTTATAATGAAGGAAATCGAGAGCGGCTCCAGTAAAATAATTATCGATCTCAGAAACTGCGAATTTATTGATTCTACTTTTTTAGGAGCCTTAATCTCTGCGTCAAGAAAATTAATTAAGGAAGAGGGGAGCATAAGAATCCTTGCACACTATACTTTGATTCCCTCTATCCTAAAACTGACAGGGACATCTAAAATGCTCCCGGTCTTTGAAAATAAAGATGAAGCGCTTGAAAGCTTCAGTGTAAAAAATTAAATAAGGAAAAAATTAAGGGGCAATATGGATTTTACCAAAGAAACCCTGGGCGAAATTGTTATCCATACTATAAATCTTCAGAGAGTTACTTATAAGGAAGCGGAATCATTTAAAAAAGAAATAATGGAAGATATTGTCGAAGGGAGACTGAAAATAATAATTGATCTTTTTATTTGCGAATACCTGGACTCAACTTTCATCGGAACCTTAATTACACTAACAAAAACCATGATGCAGTTCGGCGGCGATATTAAGCTTGTTGTATTTACAACCGATGCCCAAGTCCTGCTGGAAAAAACCAGAATGGTTCAGATTTTTGATACATACAGGACTAAAGAAGAAGCACTGGCAAGCTTTGATAAAAAGAAATAAAAATTAAACATAAAGTGCTCTGCCGAAATCCCTTCTGTACTGTAGAGTGATTTCATTATTCTCACCCAGATATTTGAATATTGCTATACAAGCTTTTCTCGCCCCGTCATCATCATAATTCCGGTCGGTTTTTATTATCTCAATAAACTTTTCCAGAGCAGAGCTGAATTTTTGATTTTTCAAATCTTCAATTGCCGAAACATATTTTTGTTTCACCACATTCTCCGGGAGCTCATTATTTGCATATTTATTAATAAGTTCAATGATTGTGTTTAATGAATCGGCGAGTTCAAAATTTTCATGTAACCCGTTCAGGCTTTTAAGCAGCTCCGAGGCTTTGGCAGTTTCATCAAAGATTAACACTTTTGCCAATAATAATTTTGCTTCCTCAATGCCGGGCTCTTCTTTCAACATTTGTTCGAGCAATTTTCTAGCTTGATTATTATCTCCGCTCTCCATTAACTTTTTTGCTTCTTCAATATTCTTTGCAGATTCGCCCGGGATAGCTTTCTTGAGCCATTCTTCAACCATTGGTTCCGGAAGAGCACCTACAAATTCATTTACTGCTTCACCTTCGATAAATAATTTTACATTGGGTATCCCTCTAATACCGTACTCTGCTGCCAGCTCGGGATTTTCATCGGTATTAATTTTTACTAAAGTCCATTTGCCGGAATATTTTTGTGCAAGTTTTTCGAGCACGGGACTTAGCACACGGCATGGCCCGCACCATTCCGCCCAAAAATCCACAAGCACCGGGATTTTTTTGCTTTGTTCAATTACATCCTTATTAAAATCTTTCATCTCATAATTCATTGTAAATCCTTAATTATAATATAAAAATATAATTATTTGTTTTTATTATCTTCTTTTTTGTTAGATGATAAGAAGCGGCAAAAGATCCAAAAGATTTTTCCTGATAATTTAAATTAAAGAAAGAACCTCCGGTCATTCATACATCAATATTGTTAATCCTATCAGTATTACTATTGCTGCGATTATTCTTCTGACTAAATTAGCTTCGCTAAAAAGTTTTCCCCCCAAAATAATTGCCATCAATACAGACAGACGTTTAACTGATAGAACCAGCGCAACCGGTGCTGATTTTGTGGCTTCAATCTGTGTGTAACGGTAAATTACTGTAAATACCGAAACAATTACTATTAGATAAAAAGTATTTTTAGTTATTGTTTTTACCGGTGCAGAGAGGCTCCTGTCTTTTACCAGAACAACCGCTGCAAAAATAAGTGCAAAGAAGAGCTGCTGAAAAGCCATGAATGTATAAGGAGGGAGATTATAATCTTTAAGAAGAATTCTGTCTAACAGAGAAGTTATAGTAAATAAAATTAATGCAGTGAAGACATAGGAATATTTTGAAAAATCAAATAATGATTTAAACGGATCCAGAAGGCTTTTTGTATTTTTTTTCATCTCAAGTATATAAGATCCGGCAACCATCAAAAATATTCCGAACCACTCGAGAATCGTTAAATAATCATTGATTAAGAAAATTCCAAAAACAGCAACAAATCCCGGCGTCAAGGCAAGAAGCGGGAGGGCTTCACTTATTTCCAGGTTTTTTATTGAGAGCATAACAAAAAGAAAAGCTGCTGCATTTAATAATGTTTTAATGAATAAAATCAGCATACTGTAGGAAAAGATATCAGGATATTGCGCTATCCAGAAAAAAGGGATTGAAAAAAGAAGGGTAATTACCGAAACTAAAAAGGAAAAACGTAGAGCATCTAGCGAGAATAAAGCTTTTTTTTCCGAAACTGCGGAAGCTGCAGAAAAAACTGCCGAAATAAAAGATAGAAAAAACCAGTCCATACTTTTTTTTCACTCTCGCAGCACAGATTACTTGCCTCGCTTCCCGTCTCGCCTTCGGTTCGCCGAGGCGGACGCTTCGGCGAAGCGGGTTAATCCGAGCTGCGGGATTTACCAATTAACGGTTAATTTAAAATAAATGTTTCTACCAGGTTCCGCCGTAATATTTCCACGTGCAGTCGATAAATGATTGCGGTAGCTCTTATTGAAAATGTTTTCCATCCCTGCCGAAATTTTTAAGCCCAAACCCGAAAGATTAAAAATATTTGAATTCAATGCCCCGTTAAAAACCGCATAACCCGGAGTTTTCATTTCTCCTTCGGCAGTTTCGTTTTGTTCTGCAAAAATAACAGAAGATAATTCTGCCTGCATAGAATTTAATAAACCAAATTTAATTCCTATTCTCCCGTTTAGCGGAGGCATTTCAGGCAGATTTCCGTTAGCAGTAATATCATCTTCTTTTACATAAGAAACTGCAGCCGCTAAAACTAAATCACTGATAAAATTATAATCGGCATCTAAGTCGAATCCATATAATCTCGATTTGCCGATATTAGTTTTGATAAATGCAGGTCTGCCTTCAAATGTCCCCGGGATTTCGGCAACAAGATCATTAAAGTAATTGAAGAAAAAGCTTGAAATTATCTTTATTTTGGTTGAATAATAACGGAATCCCACGTCGGCGGATTTGCCTCTTTCAGAGTTTAGATTCGGATTTCCGACCCGTAAGGTGCTTCCCTGGTCAATATATTGGAATCTTTCTTCAAGGGAAGGCGAACGGAAGG
>JBLNGL010000792.1:0-3164 GCA_050264735.1 Ignavibacteria bacterium
GCATACTCGATTGTGTTTTCGGTTTCCTTTGACAAATTAATTCCGGTTTCAGGAGTAAAACTCTTTGTCCTGTCTATAAAGAAGCCCTGCTCTTCATTGTCTTTTATGTACAAGCTGAAACCGAGTGCTTTTTTGTAATAACCGTAAGCGCCTACACCGTTCCAGCGGTGCCTTTGAGTTTCATCATATGCACTTTTAAAAGACAAACCAAGCACCGGATCAAAATTTAACGTAAAATCCTTATCATGGTACAAAAATACCCTGAACCCCGCAGACTGACTGAAGTTTAAAAGCACTATCTTATCTTTAATGAATTGAGTAGTGTCTTTTTTGATTAAATCCAACTCCGGGAAAAATTCTTTTTTGTAAAAAGAAAGCTCGTCTTTTTCAATTTCCGTTAATTCACTTTGATAATGATTCAGTTCTTCCAGTTTCTGAGCCAGAAGCATCCTGGGGACAGGTTTTATTTCATCGTTGAATTCTATTATCCCTTTTATGGAGAGACGGTGCAGGTAATCATAAATTGTTGAAGTTTCCGGTTCAAAAACGGATTGAGCATAAAGAGAAGAGCAAAGCAGGATTATCGTTATAAGTTTTCTCATTGCTGAAGAATGTTTCATTTAAAAATACAAAGGCTGGAATAAATTAATACATGAAATAATAAATATCCGAAATTATTTACTGCATTCGGCAATTTCCCGTCCGGCAGGGAATCGTTAATCATCGCAGTAAATATATTTTAGTGGAGCAGCAGCCTGATCAATGCTGCAAGAGGAATGATGAAAGAGAGATAATAAAGTGCAGGCTGGTATTGTATCTTAACAATGGTAATAATTTTATAGAAAATATAGAGCAGGAAACTGTGGAACAGCACCGTGTTCAAAGTGCTTATTTCCGGCGATGTGGGGAGCAGCGTTGATGAAATAGAAAACAATACGATGAATACTGCAATTATAAGATCGATCCCCGTGAACAGAATTATTTTTTTCGCCATCAGCCGGTCCCTGAAGAAGAGGAAAAAAACTATAACCGGAAGCGTAACATAAATTAATAAAACCCTGGGGTTGAATACATGTATGCCGAGCTGCGAAAAGATATTTGAAATATTTACGGAATAATTGCTGTAGATTAAGAATATGATGAAGTTAAAAAATACAAGTATATCGCTTATCTTTTTCTCCTTCTGAAGGTTTACTACGCTGAAAGCCAGAAGAGTAATTACAAAAATCAAAGAAAGGAAAATCAGGAAATTATTTACCGATGAATTTAAGGGCATTAATCCGACTAGTATCAGCAGCGAACAAACCGAAAAAACGGGCAGCAGGAATTTTCCGAAAAAAGTGATAACATATTGCGGGAATTTCAAGTAAACATGTTTGAAAGGAATATATTTCCCGAATTTCTTGTAAAGCAGCAGCAGCCTCTTGATGGCCAGCAGAAGTCCTGCCAGAAGAATGAAAAGTATGATCCCGGCTGTTTCAGAATACCTTTGATAATAAAGCGCGGCTACGGTGAATGTTAAGGCAAATGACTGCAGAATAAATACCGTGAGCCTATGCTTGATTTCACTCCCTAAAATGATATGATGCACATGAGATTTATCCGGGTGAAAAATATTTTTCCTGTGGAGCAGTCTTATAGCAATAACTTTTAAGGTATCAATAACCGGAACGCCGAGAAGAATAATGGAAAAAGTAAGGTCGATGTTTTTTGAAACGGTATTAGTCGAAGAAATTAATGCCGCCGTGATTAGAAAGAACCCCAATGTAAGAGATCCGCTGTCCCCTAAAAAAATTCTTGCCGGGAATGCATTATACTTTAAAAATCCAATGAGCGAGCCGATTAGGCTTGCGGAGAGAATCAAAAGCAGCTTATCGCCTGCCTGCCACCCGATAAGGAACGCTACGAATGTTACCAGAAGTGAAAAGCCTGTTACAAGCCCGTCCAGACCGTCATAAAGATTAATAGCATTGATTACACCGATAATAAAAATCAGGAGCACTATTTTATCAACTCCGGACGGGAGTGTTAACCCGAATAAGGTGATTGTTGAATAAGTCGGTGAAAGGAATACCATTAGAAGCATTGCAGTAATAAATTGAGCCGCAAATTTCTTCTCATGGTTAAGCTGCTTTATATCATCAATGATACCGACAATTAAAAGCAATGCCGACCCTAAAATAAAAAATCTAATTTCATTTAAGTTTCCGTAAAAGCTAATAATGCATAAAATCGTATTAAGATAAATAATGAGTCCGCCCATCCTGGGAATAGCGCTGGTGTTGATTCTCCTTTCACAAGGGAGATCTATAATTTTTCGTTTTGTAAAATATTCAATAAAAAAAGGAGTGAAGAAGACAGTTAATAAGAGACTAATAAAAAATATTATCAACAGGTACATATTATTCCCTCGCAGATTGGAATGGAAAGGGTGCCTGGTGATAGTATATTTTCTATTTTCATGAGCTGTCTTTTATAATTGGCAAAAACTGTAACTTTAACATTGAGAAGCTGATTTTTTCCGCCGTAATCTAATATTCTTTATAGGATTTTGAAGAAAAATGCTTTTTTATCTTGATTTTCTAAATTTTCTTCAATGATCCATCACATTTTTACACAAATCATGCCGTTCGGGTAAACAGCTAAATTTTACAATACTTAACCGATCCCAAAAACAAAATCTTATAAGGGTCATTATTAAAAATGACCGCGTAAAATCATGCCTGCAGAAAAATATTTTTCCTATCCGCAGGAAGAAAAAGCGATCTTATTTTGCGAGAATTAATCGAAGCTTTATTAGATGTGCAATAAAATTCAGAGTCTTATCATTCGTTTCAACAGCCCGTAAAGCTGAATAAACAATACAAAAAAATGCTCTAGAAAAAATATTAATGCATTATTTTATATCACAAGCCGGGTTAAATTTCCGTTAATTTTTTCCGGTTTTGCGAATGATATTTAAAAACTGTTCAGCCAAAATACCCCTGTTAAAATTTTTTATTACCAGATTGTATCCGTTCATCCCGTGAAGCAGAATTTTTTCAGGATTATTTTTATATAGTAAAATTTTATCAGTCATATCTTTAAAATTTTCGGGCTCAAAAAATAATCCGCATTCAGATTCTTCTACAATTGTCCTGGCTTCTCCGCGGACTCCGATGAGT
>JBLNGL010000793.1:0-6895 GCA_050264735.1 Ignavibacteria bacterium
GATATCTTTAACGTACCCTTCGGTAAGTTTCCCTGTTTGTTGATCTTCTTTTAAAACGATTTTAACGTGCATTCCCTGTTTTATTTCTTTGCCTACAGTGCCGTTCATAAATATTTTTAAGCGAGGGAGTTATTTTACCATTTGCTGCGGATTTTTCTATACCGTGATCTCCTTGGAGACCGGAAGGAATTTGATTTTGTATGACCAGGGTTACTTACAGAAAATTCAAATGAATTTTGATCAATAGTGTTGAAAGGATGATCATTTATGACCGGAATGGGTATTCTGATAAGCTTGTTGATATCCTTTAAAAAAATTCTTTCTTCATTATCGCAGAAAGAAAGAGCTGTTCCGCTTAAGCCGGCTCTGCCTGTCCGCCCGATACGGTGTATATATGTTTCGGAATAATCAGGTATATCATAGTTGAATACGTGAGATAGTTTTTCGATATCGATTCCCCGGGCGGCTATATCGGTTGCTACAAGCACTTTTGTCCGCTTCGATTTAAAATTATTCAATGCCCTCTGTCTTGCACTCTGCGATTTATTTCCGTGAATAGCATCTGCGTGGATCTTTGATTCATTTAAATAGCGGGTAACTATATCTGCTCCTCTTTTAGTCCGTGTAAACACAAGTGCGGATGAAACATTTTCGTTTTTCAATATATGAATAAGCAGCTTCTTTTTATCAGGCCGCGCAACAAAGTATACCGCCTGTTTAATTGCTTCAACTGTCTTTGATTCAGGGGTAACTTCAATTTCTACAGGATGAGATAAAATTGTATTTGAAAGCTTTATCACTTCCGGCGGCATTGTAGCCGAGAAAAAGAGCGTCTGCTTTTCGGCCGGAAGTTTTTCAATAATCTTTTTTATATCCGCAATAAATCCCATATCCAGCATCCTGTCCGCCTCATCCAGAACAAAAAACTTAATATGATTAAGTTTAATATAATTCTGGTGCATCAGGTCGAGCAGTCTTCCGGGAGTAGCAACCAGGATATCCACGCCTTGCTTTAATTTATTTGTCTGATGCAGCTGGGGAACTCCGCCGAATATAACTGCGGTTCTCAACCCGGTATTTTGTCCGTAGGAGTTAAAGCTTTCGCCGACCTGCACAGCCAGCTCCCTGGTAGGTGTAATAACCAATGCTTTTATTGTTCTTTTTGATTTCCCATGTTCTCGCAGTGCGCTTAGAATTTGTAAAATAGGAACTGCGAACGCTGCAGTTTTGCCGGTTCCGGTTTGTGCGCAGCCGAGAAGATCTTTTCCTTCAAGGATTACAGGTATAGCCTGAATCTGGATAGGAGTAGGTTTTGAATAGCCTTCATTTACAAGCGCCTTGTGTATCGGATCAATTATGTTCAGATTTTCGAATGACATATTTCTTTCTATAAGTCTGCCGTCTTATAACTTTTCCTCATTAAATACTTGGAATACGTTTTAAAAACAGCTGTTTTGTTAAAAATTAAGATTAATTAAAAATTTGCAGTCAAAGAGATGTGTTTTATTGAAGGCATACTTTTAAAAATCACGTGTGCTAATTTAAGCTAATAAATTCTCATATCAAAAATTGAATAATTTGAAACACAATATTCCGGCAATTCATATCGGAATTCTCATTGACGTATATTTGCACTTCATTTACCTGAATGGAAATTTTGAAGCTATGATCGATAATGTTGCTCCGGTTATTTTTACTGCGCTTGAATTAGAAGTTCATTATGGTGAACAAATTGTATTAGATAAAGCATCGTTGAGCATTCATGAAGGAGATAGGATTGGATTAGTCGGCAGAAACGGAGCGGGGAAATCTACCTTTCTTAAGATCATATCAGGCTTGATGCTTCCTGATTCAGGTGAAGTTGCAAAGAGAAAAGATCTTGTAACAGGGTTTCTTTCCCAGGAATTTACATTGGATGAATCTAAAAATGTTAATGAAAATATTCTAGCGGGCGTTCAAAGAGAATTAGATTTAATTAAAGAATATGATCAGACACATTATGATTCACCGAAGAAGCATCATCTGGAAGAAAAGATTAAGCATCTCGACTCATGGAACCTTGATAAACGGATTAATATTCTGATTCAGTCTTTGGATGCACCCGAAAGCTCAAAAGACATTTCCGGTTTATCAGGTGGAGAAAAAAGACGCGTCGCACTCTGCCGGGCATTAATATCAAAACCTGATCTGCTGATTCTCGATGAACCTACAAACCATCTCGATACAAAATCAATTGAATGGCTGGAAAATTTTCTCGCGGATTACAAAGGAACCTGCATGTTTGTTACTCACGACCGTTATTTCCTTGACAGGATTGCAAACAGGATTGTCGAACTTTCTTCCGGCACATTCTACTCTTATACCGGGAATTATACAGATTATCTTATCAACAAAGCTGAGAGACAGACTGTAAAAGAAGTTGAAGAACGGAAGCGTCAGCTTTTCCTTAGGCGTGAACTCGAATGGGTTAGGCGGGGGCCAAAGGCACGGAGAACTAAAGCCAAAAGCAGGCTGGATAATTTTTACAAAGCAGCTTCCCAGGAAGGTATTGAGGTTGAACTCGATGTTGATTTGATTATTCCGCCGGCTGAACGGCTCGGAAAAAAAGTTGTTGAATTGAAAAATGTGGGGATACAGCTCGGTGATAAAGTTCTTTTCGAAGGTTTTAATTTTGATTTTGAAGCTGGGAAGAAAATCGGGGTAGTCGGGCAAAACGGCGCAGGGAAAACTACTCTTTTGAAAATAATCCTTGGAGAGATTTCTCCTACTAAAGGCAAAATTGAAAAAGGAGAAACTACAGAATTTAATTATGTTGACCAGGCAAGAACGCTGTTAAATGATGACGATACCGTTATTAAAGCTATCGGTAATGGGAATGAAACTGTCAAATTCGGCAAACGGCAGCTGAGCATATGGACTTATTTAAGAAGATTTCTATTCACTGACGACAGGATAAATACTCAAATAAGCAAACTTTCCGGAGGAGAGAAAAGCAGGCTCACTCTTGCGAAAATTTTATGCAGCGGCGGAAATTTTTTATTGCTGGATGAACCGACAAACGATCTCGACCTGCCTACTTTAAGAATCCTTGAAGAAGCATTGATATCGTTTGAAGGCTGTGTTGTGGTTGTCAGTCACGACAGGTATTTCCTGAACAGGGTCTGCAGCGGCATACTGGCATTGGAGGGGAATAAAGAGATTTATTACAGCGAAGGAGATTACAATTATTACATTGAAAAAAGGAAACAGAGAGTTTCCGAGGAAGAGATTCTCGCTGCTAAGAAAAAAGAAGACACAAGAGTAAAACAGAAAGCAAAAAAGCTGAGTTTTAAAGATTCAAGAGAGCTTGAGAAGATTGAAGAAAAAATAATTGAAGCTGAATCTGAAATTGAAAGAATTGAAAAAATATTTACTTCTCCCGATTTTTATCTGAAATATGCTGAACAGACAAATGAATTTAATAAACAGCTTGAGGAAGCAAAAGAAAAAGTAAAGAAGCTTTATGAGAGGTGGGAGGAATTGGAAAGGAAGAAAGAAGAATTATCATGAAAAGAATCAACCCGGGTAATTATACACTACCCGGGATAATATCTATTAAAGGAACTTAAATAGGGTTATGCAGCTTTTGCGGCAGTCTGCACTTTGTTGAATTCTGCAAGGATTTCAATCTTAACTTCATTGCTTACAACTACTCCTCCTGCTTCTGTAAGTGCATTCCATTGCAACCCATAATCAAAACGGTTTAACTTACCGCGGATTTCAAATCCTGCTACTTCTAATCCGCCAAAGCCTGCTACAGTACCGTTATAAATTACATCGAGAGTAATCTCTTTTGTAATTCCGCGAAGAGTAAGATCCCCCTTAACCTGCAATTCGTAATTGGATATTTTTTTTACTGATTTCGAAACAAATGATAACTTGGGGTATTTCTCTTCATCGAAGAAATCGGCAGATTTTAAATGCGAATCGCGCTGATCATTCTGTGTATTTATGCTATTAGTGTCGGCTTCAAATTTAATCTTTGCATCACTGAAGTCTTCTTTGCCGGATTCAATCACTGCTTCGAAATTGTTAAAGTGTCCTCTGACGGTTGAGACAACTAGATGCTTAACTTTAAAATTTACTTCCGAATGTGCGGTATCAATTTTCCAGAGTGTCATAATATTTTCCTTTCAAGGTTTATTTGTTCATTAAAATAACTGACCAAAGTTACAACGATTAAGGCTTCTTATGCATTCACATTGGGTAAATAATTCTATTACCCTATGTTAATAAAATATTTACGGTTTTTGAGAGAGTCTTTTTCTTGTGAGGATTAATAGTTGCCAAAGTGGGGATAAAAGAAGAATTCTGAAATAATAATATAACAGCCCGAAGCAATTGTATTGCACAGGCTGTTGTGGGTAATCTATTTGATGAGATTACTGAGCTAATCCGATTTGCTTCATTAATGTCTGGTTATCCCAGAACAAATATTCTTCAATCATCTTGCCGTCCTTCCAATGCCCTATCGTAGCCATTGAAAGCTTGAACGTTTTTCCTGTCGGCGGGATGGTCATGCCCTTGCCTATTGGCATTGGTTTAGAAAAAGTCCCTTCCATTTCGCCAATGACGGCTGTCCATTCACCGCTGCCGAATTTGACCGGATGTTTTTTAATTTTTGTATCCGGTGCAAATACGAACATAGGTTTTAAAGCATCAAGATGCTGCGGATCTAATCCGACAGTGACACTGCCGTCAGGATAATAAACTTTTATATTTTTATCATGACTGATGCCGAATGAATCCCACTTTTGATTGCTGTAAATGTCAAAGTCCAGAGAATCAAAACGAACAAGCCGTGTTTCTGTCAATGCTTTTTCCTCTCTGAACTTTTTCAATTCTTCCTGGTCCGCGCTGTTTGTACAGCCGACAACCGCAATCATCAGCCCCAACATGAGGGCAGTAATGGCAGCCGCTGAATTGATCTTTATTTTTTTCATGAAATGCCTCTTTTAATGATGTTTAATAATTAATCTATACGGACAAATGTTTTAATAAACAGGGTATAGTGAAACTATGGTTAACTCTTTTTGCGATATGTGATGTAAGAGATTATAATGATTTATAATTTTTATGCTGTTTACACACCGGCGCTGAATAGGCATATTCACTTTCCTAGTTTTTTAAAAGCATAAACAGATGAACTTAACAAGTACCTTGAAGAAGCAAAAGAAAATGTAAAGAAGCTTTATAAGAGGTGAAAGGAATTGGAAAGGAAGAAAGCGGAACTTTCATAGAAATTATTAAGGAACTATTTTTTATCGGCCGAAGGTATATTATTCCCCAGCAAAAATCCTATTGGTTCAAGGGATTCGATCCGGTCGAAAATTATTTTAACAATTGCAGTAAGCGGTATTGATAAGAACATACCGGGAATTCCCCAAATTGCTCCTCCAATCAGCACGACAATTATTGAGATCAAAGCATTAATATTTACTTTCGATGCGACGATTTTAGGAACAATAAAATGGTTATCAGCAAACTGAATTAAAATATATATAATAAATACCCATAATGCATAAATCGGCGGCTGGCTTGTAATTGCCATTATCATGGCTAACCCGGTTGCAATTACTCCGCCTATATAGGGTATTAAATTCAGCAGAGCTCCGATTACACCCACTAATATTGCCGATTCAACTCCAAGCGCAAGTAATGCTGCTGAATTTAAAAAGGCTATTATTCCTGTTTCGATCATCAATCCTAAAAGATAACTTTGAATCAAGGATTTGCTTTGGTTAATTATTTCTGCGACAGACTTATACTTATCCTTAGGGAAAAGCTTTTTAATAAATTCAATGAATAACGGTTTGTAAAGAAGGATTAGAAAAATATATACCGGTAATATTATTATTAAAAGCAGCAGACCGCCTACAGTGCCGGCTAAAGGTCCTATCAAAGATTTACTGTTGCTGAGTCCCGTATCCTTCGTTTGTTCAACCCAGTCTAAAATTTTATTTTTATCAATTCTGAATGTTTGTGACAACCATGCAACTGTTTGATTATAAAGCTCAAGGAATTTTCCTTTGAATTTGGGGAACTCTTCGCTGAACGCCGCAATTTGAGAAGATAAAAAATATATTATTGCAGAAAGAATGATTAAAGCCGCCAGTATCGAGAGAATAATTGCTGAAATCCTATTAATTTTCTTCTTTTGTAAAAAGTCAACCACCGGATTTAATAAAATTGCAGTTATGATTGCAAACAGGAACGGCAGAATTATTCCCTGCCCGATATACATAATGAATAAAAAAGCAATCAGCCCGAGAAGGATCTGGGAGGTTTTAAGATAAAAAGGAATTTGATCCTTTGCAGTCATTAGGGTTAGTAAAAAAATAAAATTTATAAAATATTTTTTAGGATTGATAAAACATAGAAATCCTCTTATGGAATAGTATATAACTTATTGAAATTTAAAATGGTGTTACAAAACAAAGCCGGTTAAAAATTAAATGAGCTTAATAAGCAGCTTGAAGAAGCAAAAGAAAAAGTAAAAAAAGCTTTATGAGAGGTGGGAGGAATTAGAGAGGAAAAAAATCTCTTTTACCTAAAAATTATTCAGTCTGTGAAACGCTTCTTCCTACTTCCTTCATAGCTGTCAATCTGCAAAAGCACCCCTTCCAATTTGCCGTTATCGAGATGAATCCTTCTCGTTGTTTTGAGTCCGATAGATTTTCGCAGTTCCGGATTGCCGGTATAAATAAATGCAGAAGTGCCTTTACAGTTTGTTTTAAGAAAGTTGCCGAATTCTTTATAGAGCACCTGCATTTCTTCAAATTCCCCAAGCCGCATTCCATAAGGAGGATTTGCTATTATTGTCCCGTTCTCAAACTCTTTTACCTGCTGAAAAGGG
>JBLNGL010000794.1:0-5344 GCA_050264735.1 Ignavibacteria bacterium
CCCATTGCACCGCCCAATGCATCGATTTCACGAACCAGATGCCCTTTTGCCGTACCTCCAATAGCCGGATTGCAGGACATTCTTCCAATTGCATATTTATCCATTGTAATCAATGCTACAGAACAGCCCATTTCTGCTGCCGTAAATGCCGACTCAATACCGGCATGACCTCCCCCAATGACTATTAAATCGAAATTTTTCATAATTTATGTTTCATGTGAAACGTTACAAATCGTAAAAACTTTTTTCACGTGAAACAATTATTTCCCAATACAAAATTTCTGGAATATGTTATTTAATATATCTTCTGTAGTTACTTCCCCGATAATCTCTGAGAGATTAGTTATTGCATTCCTTAAATCCACTGCTACAAATTCTCCCGAATATTTATTTAATATCGATTCTTTTGCTTTCTCTAAAGAATTTTTGGTGTTTTCCAAGCATTTATAATGTCTTACATTAGATACAACTGCTGATTTTTCGGTATAATTGGAATTTCTTAGAGCCATCTCTTTTAAGAGTTCTAACAAATGGTCTATTCCTTCTCCTGTTTTTACTGAGATTCCAAGATCACCGTTAAGATAATTTTGATTATTTAACAAATCTATTTTATTGATTACCGGAATAATCTTCTTTTTATCAACAAGTGAACATGCTTCGTTGAGAATGTCGAAAGAGTATTCTTGAACAGTATCATTCATAAAAATTACAATATCGGAATTTTTAATTGCTTCTCTGCTCCGCAAGACTCCTTCTTTTTCTATCTCATTTTGTGTATCTCTTATACCAGCAGTATCAAACATCCTGAAAAGTATTCCATCTATTGAGATTTCTTCTCTTATTATATCCCTGGTAGTTCCGGGAATACTGCTTACAATTACACGGGGTTCTTTCAGCAAATAATTAAGAAGAGAGGATTTCCCGACATTTGGTTTACCTATAATAACAACATTAACTCCGTCCTTAATTACTTTTCCAAAAGAATATGAAGCAAGAAGGTTTTCTATTTCACAGCTTACATTTTCAATTTTTTTCAGAAGTTCTTTATTTTCAATAATTTCTATATCTTCCTCTGCAAAGTCTAGTCCTATCTCTACAAGAGAAATAGTATTCAGCAGATTATTTTTCAGAAAACTAATTTTTTTTGAAAGAATACCGTCTAACTGATTTCTAGCCCCCCTGAGAGCTGTATCGGTTCTAGCACTGATAAGATCTATAACAGCTTCCGCTTGACTCAAATCAATCCGGTTATTTAAGAAAGCTCTTTTAGTGAATTCTCCAGGTTCTGCAAGTCTAGCGCCGGATTGAACTAACAGCTCAACAATTTTTTTTAAAATTAGTGGATTTCCATGCGTACTGATTTCAATACTATCTTCACCGGTATAAGAATGCGGAGTTTTGAAAATAGAAATTAATACATCATCGATATCTCCAGTAGAATTTATAATTCGGCCGTAATGAACTGTATGAGAACCGGCTTCAGATATTTTTATTTGTCCGGAAAAAATTTTATCTGCAATATCAAATGTTTGAGCTCCGCTGACTCTGATTATTGATATAGCTCCGCAGCCCGGAGGTGTTGCTATTGCCGTTATAGTATCTTCTGTAGAACTGATAATCATAAATTATATTTCAGAAAAAGAAAGTGCAAATTTAAGTAATAATAATAGCAATTTACAATCCCAAAAAATTGGATGGATTGTCATTATGTCAGACAATAGCAAAATGATCATGCCTAAATGTCAATCTTTTTATTTACTTTGACAGATTTTCTGGAAACATCAATTCGCAAAAAGAAATCTTGTATGTTATTATATTTTAAGGACTTATGGAGATTATTCCTAAGTGGCATGAACGTTGATTAACTTAAGCAAACCAAATGAAATAAATAATAAATAAAGGAGGTTAAAAATGGCACTAGTAAGATTTAATCCTATGAGGGATTTATTAGAAGTTGAACGTGAATTTAATAAATTGTTTAATTCTTTCGGCAGAAGGTTTCTAGACACCAATGGAAAAGAAGATTTGGAGAATGTTGTGTGGATGCCGTTATCGGATATAACGGAAAATAAAGATAGTTTTGCAATTAAGATGGATATACCCGGAATTAAAAAGAATGATGTAAAAATTTCATATTCCGATGGTCAATTAAGTATCAGCGGTGAAAGAAAAGAGGAAAAGGAATCAAGTGACACTACTTATCACCGTGTGGAAAGAACCTATGGAAAATTCTTCCGCTCCTTTAATCTGCCGCAAAAAATTAAATATGATCAAATTGAGGCAGTTTTTAATGACGGGCAATTGTTAATAACTGTTCCGAAATCCGAAGAAGCCAAACCGAAAGAAATAGATATAAAGGTTAAATAATTATTTAAATTCTCAACGTGTGATGGGGCAGTTATTAATTTAGCTGCCCCATTTTTTTTTAAGGCAAATAATATGGAATACAAAGACTATTATAAAACATTAGAAATAAATAAAGACGCTTCTAATGAAGAGATTAAACAAACTTATCGAAGGCTAGCCAAAAAATATCACCCGGATAAAAATCCAAACGATAAAAAAGCGGAAGAAAAATTTAAACAAATATCCGAAGCCTATGAAGTTCTGAAGGATGCGGAGAAAAGAAAAAAATACGATCAGCTTGGAAGTAATTGGAAACAATATCAATCTTCGGGCGGCGGCGAATGGTTCAGAAATTTTGACAATTCCGAGCAGGGGGGCGGATTTCATTTTTCAAGTGATTTTAATGAAGTATTCAGCAAAGCAGGTGGCTTTTCTGACTTTTTTGAAAACTTTTTCGGACCTGGTTCCAGAACATCGGGTAGAAGAACTTCATATCCGCAAAAGGGCAGAGATTATAGCGCAGCAATAAGTATTTCCCTGGAAGAAGCCCATAAAGGAACCGAGAGAGAAATATCAATCGACGGGAAAAAGATAAAAGTAAAAATAACTCCCGGTATCGAAGAAGGGAAAAAACTCCGGTTAAAATCTCAAGGTGGTGAAGGGACAAATGGAGGCGAAAAGGGTAATCTCTATTTAACAATTCAAATACAGAAACATCCGGTTTTTGAACGCACAAATAATGACTTATTTATGGATTTAAACGTAGATTTATATACTGCAGTTTTGGGAGGAAAAAAAGAAATAACTACTATCGACGGCAGAAGAATTAATATTACCATACCCCAGCAGACAGCTAACGGCACAATTTTGAAAATAAAGGGCATAGGAATGAATAATCCGGATCAATCACAAAACAGAGGAAATCTTTTTATTAAAATATTTGTTGATGTACCTAAAAATTTAAGTGAGGAAGAGACAAACCTTTTTAAAAAATTAAGAGAGCTAAGAAAATAATTGAGATAATAAGGAGAATATTATGGCATTTAATTTTAATAAACTAACAATAAAAGCACAAGAAATAATTCAAACAGCAATTGAAATAGCGCAGAATTATAATAATCAGGTGTTAGAACCGGAACATCTTCTTGCAGCTGTAATCCAGGAAAAAGGAAATATTGCAGATACAATTCTGCAGAAGACAGGCGGAAATGTTAACGCAATAAAGCTGAAAATTAATGACCTTCTGGAAAATTTACCTAAGGTAAGCGGTGCAGGTGTGGGAAATCAGCAGATGTCAAATTTCATGGCTAAACTGCTTGATGAATCGTCTTCAGAAGCTAAAAATTTAAAAGATGAATTCGTCTCCACAGAGCACATCCTTCTTGCACTGTCTAAAAATGAGGGGAAGGCAGGACAGCTCTTAAGAGATAATGGAATTTCACATGATGAAATTTTAACAGCTTTAAAAGATGTAAGAGGATCTCAGACAGTAACTTCGCAAAATCCTGAAGATACTTACCAGGCGCTGCAGAAATATGGAAGAGATTTGAATGAGCTGGCTAAAACAGGGAAACTTGACCCTGTAATTGGACGGGATGAGGAAATAAGAAGAGTACTTCAGGTTCTTTCGCGGAGAACAAAAAATAATCCTGTATTAATTGGGGAACCGGGGGTGGGGAAAACTGCAATTGCCGAAGGGATTGCCCACAGAATTATTTCCGGGGACATACCTGAAAATTTAAAAACAAAAAAGATAGTCGCTCTCGATATGGGAGCGTTAATTGCAGGTACGCAGTTCCGAGGGCAGTTTGAAGAAAGAATGAAAGCAGTTGTAAAAGAAGTCCAGGAATCAAATGGGGAAATAATTCTTTTCATCGACGAACTTCATACACTTATCGGTGCCGGTTCCGTCCAGGGATCCATGGATGCAGCCAATATATTGAAGCCGGCACTGGCAAGAGGTGAACTGCATGCAATCGGTGCGACTACACTTAACGAATATAAGAAACATATTGAAAAAGATGCTGCATTGGAAAGAAGATTCCAGCCGGTCTATGTAGCGGAACCTTCAGTGGAGGATACAATTTCTATTCTTAGAGGGTTGAGCGAACGATATGAAGTTCATCATGGCGTAAGAATAACTGATGGGGCAATTGTTGCAGCCGCGCAGTTATCACATAGGTACATAACTGACAGATTTTTACCTGATAAAGCAATCGACTTAATAGATGAAGCTGCTTCAAAACTAAGAATAGAAATTGATTCAATGCCCGAAGAGCTTGATACTGTAGAAAGAAAAATTAAACAGCTTGAAATTGAACAGGAAGCCCTAAAAAGAGAAAAGGACGAGGGTTCTCAAAAAAGACTGGAAGAACTCAAAAAGGAATTGAGTGAATTTAACGAAGAAAGAAATAAGCTCCGGATGCACTGGAATCTTGAAAAAGAAAAAATCCAGAAAATCCGGTCTATGAAAAGTGATATTGAAAACACCAAGAACCTAGCTGATAAATATGAACGCGAAGGAGAACTCGGAAAGGTCGCTGAACTTCGCTACGGTAAAATTGCTTCTCTTGAAAAACAATTAAAGGAGGAGACAAAAAGCCTTGCTCAAATTCAAAAAAGCAAGAAGATGCTTAAAGAAGAAGTTGATGCGGAAGATATTGCAGAGGTAGTTTCTAAATGGACCGGTATACCGGTAAGCAAAATGCTTGAAAGCGAGCGGACCAAGCTTTTAAAATTGGAAGATGAATTGCACAAAAGAGTAGTTGGTCAGAATGATGCAGTATATGCCGTTGCAAATGCCATCCGGAGATCACGAACCGGGCTACAGGATATTAACCGTCCGATCGGTTCGTTTATTTTTCTAGGTACTACCGGCGTGGGTAAAACAGAACTGGCGAGAGCACTTGCAGAATTTCTATTCGATGATGAGCATGCGATGGTAAGAATCGACATGTCGGAGTATATGGAAAAATTCTCAGTTTCGCGTTTGATAGGT
>JBLNGL010000795.1:0-4603 GCA_050264735.1 Ignavibacteria bacterium
GTCTTGTTCTGGAAATTGTTCTGGGCTGCAGAGCCGGTTTATATAATTTAGTTGAAATTAAAGATTCATTCATGAGCTGATAATAAATTTTCTTTGAACTCTAATAAAATTATAAATAACCTGATTTAATTCATGCAAGTCAAGGCACTTTGAGAAAAGGATTTTAAACCAGTGATATATAATGCTTAATATATCATTTCAATAATTTCTGCCTGCACAAATATAATTCTGAGATTCAAAATGAAAAATGGAAAGAAGGCAGATGGTGGATTTTTACCGGTGAATTATGAATTTTTGAAGGATAATAAGATCTCAGCCTTTGACGCTTCCCTGCATTATTCCTGCAATGTAATACTTCTGCAATGCTAGGAAAACAACAATAATAGGAACAATCGTTACAACCGAACCCGCCATCATCAGTTCCGGATCTTTTGTATGTTCCAGCATTAAATTGGATAGTGCAACCGGAAGAGTATACATGGAATCATCGGTAAGTGCAATTAAGGGCCACAGGAAATCATTCCAGGTTCCCATAAAAGTAAAAATAGCCAGCGTTACGAGAATAGGTCTGGCAAGAGGAAGAATCAGAGTCGTGTAAATTTGAAACTCCGTTGCTCCGTCGATTCTTGCGGCTTCAATAAGGCTATCGGGTATTGAAATAATGTACTGCCTTATTAAGAATATTCCGAAGATAGTAGCTAAGCCCGGGATAATTATCGCCATATAAGTGTTTATTAATCCCATTGATTTCAGCATCAGGAATAAAGGAAGCATGGTAACCTGAGCAGGTATTATCATTGCGCTCAGCAGGAAATTAAATAATTTATTTTTTCCCTTGAACCTGTATTTTGCAAATGCATATGCAGCCATCGAATTGAAAAATATTGATATCATTGTAACGGCAGAAGCAAGAAAAAAACTATTAAAAAGATAGCGTGCAACACTCAGCCTGGAAAATAAGCGTTCATATTGCTCTAAAGTAAACGCATCAGGCAGAAACCTGGGAGGATATACATTTGCATGACCATCGGCCATAAAGGAAGCAGACAACATCCAGAAGAACGGAGCCAGTGTAATCAATCCGGTTATAATTAAAAATGAATAAAGTATAAATTTCTTCCAGAACATCACAGCTCCGTTGTTTTCTGTATTTTAAATTGAATCAGTGTGCCGGCAAATATTATGAAGAATAAAATAAAAGCAATGGAAGCCGAGTAGCCCATATTCCACCATCTGAATCCTTCATGGTACATATACTGGACAATGCTTAAAGTTTTATTTAAAGGACCGCCTTGAGTCATTACATACGGTTCTGCAAAAAGCTGAAAGAAGCTGATCATTGTAATAATGCTTATAAAGAAAGTTGTGGGAGCAAGCATCGGGATAGTAATGCTTTTAAATTGCTGCCATCCGTTTGCGCCTTCAATCACGGATGCTTCATAAAGATAATCCGGTATATTCTGAAGCCCCGCAATAAAAATTATCATATTATATCCGAAATTCTTCCAAACTGCCATTAATATAATTGCCGGCATTGCCCAATTCGGATCACCCAGCCAGTCAACCGGACTTAAGCCGAATATCCCTAAAAAGTAATTTAAAATTCCGAATCCCGGATGATAAATGAATCTCCATACAATAGCCACTGCTACAAGCGTAGTAATTACAGGGATGAAATATGTTAATCTGAATATTCCTTTCAGCTTGACTAATCTTGAATTCAGCAGGATTGCTGCTCCCAGGGAAACGGCAATTGAGACGGGAGTAGCGGCAATTACATAATAGAAAGTATTTTTTAATGAAGACCAGAACAGGGGATCTTCAAAAAGATCGATGTAATTTTTTACCCCGATAAATCTTGCTTTTGTCCAATCGCCCAGGGAATAAATATCAAAATCGGTAAAGCTCATTGCAAATGCGGCAATAACCGGGATGAAAAAGAAAACAAAGATTGAACCTAGGGCAGGAGTAAGAAAGAAAAATGCAGCTGTGCTGAAGGAATTAAATTTTATGGAGTCAGTTCTTTTTAGCATCAAATTGACTTTTCGGAATATTGTCCGCCGGAGGCGGATCAGCCTTCGGCTGAGAATACTGGAATTATGGAATAATGTACTTATTCTATTGCTTTCTTAACAAATGATTCATCCCATAAGTTATTTTTTAGTTTGGAAAATTCTAATAAATTTTATTAATTCTTTTCTCATTGGCAGTAGCGCAGATTAATAATCTGTGCTACGGGGATCCGCCGCTCCTTCCCAGCAGCCACCTTCTTTTTTCCAGGACCTGGTTTACTTCTTTGTCCAATGCTTTTAGCGCATCATCAGTGGTCATTGTTTCTCTTGCAGCAATTTCAATATAATTCTGCAGTTTTGAAAATACTATCTGCTCCCATTCCGGAATTTTCGGTGTCGGGGTTACATGATTAAGCTGGATATAAAATGCTTTTAAATATTCATCATGCTGAAGAGACGAATCTTCCCAGGCAGATTTAACAGCCGGAAGGTCGTTTACCATAAGATAAAATTCAGCCTGAGTTTCCGGCTTGGATAAAAATTCAATAAACTTCCAGACTTCCTCCTTTTTATCCGAGTCCTTAAAAATTACACTGCTTGATCCGCCTGCTAGCGATAATCCGATAGAATCATATGGTCCCGGCAATGGAGCTGTCCCCCATTTATCCTTAAGATCTCCTGTCATCCATTTTTTGAATTCAGGGACATGCCATGGACCGGAGATATACATAGCAACAAAGCTGTCGGCCAAAGCCTGATAAATATTTGTTACCTGTGTAACGCCTACGGGAGAAAGTTTTTCTCTATAGAACCGGATTAAATAATCAAATGCCTCTTTAAATTTTTTCCCGCTGAAATCCCCGTATGAATTTTCATTTTTCAATATAGGTGCACCAAGCTGCAAAGCGAAAATTACAAAGTTAGCCCACTCATTTGTAGGGATAAAAATTGCGTATTTCTCCTCTCTTTTTTTAAAAAGAGCCTTTATTTTTTTTGATGCATCATAAAGTTCTTTCCAGGTTTTAGGAGGTGAATTATACCCTGCGCTCCTTAAGATATCTTTACGGTAGAACAATATCCGGGTATCAACATACCAGGGAATTCCGTAAATTGAATTACCAATCCTGTTTGTCTCCCAAATGCCGTGGAAAAAATTTTCCTTCGATACCGATTTGCTTTTTTCAATGTATGAGTCTAAATTTTCAATAGCTTCAAGCGCTGCAAACTGCGGGATCCATGTATTTCCAAGCTGACATCCATCCGGTGTATTGTTTCCTGCATATGCAGTTATCAGTTTTTCCTGAGCAGCATTCCAGGGAATCATCTGAATATTTATTTTTATATCCGGATGCTCTTTTCCAAATTCAGGGAGAAGCCTGCGGATACTTTCACCTTCTGCCCCCATCGCCCAGAAATCTATAACCTTCTGATCTCTGCTGGAGTTGCTGCAGGAAAGCTGAATAAGCAAGAAAGTTGCTAGAGTTATTTTTAATATCTTAATCATTTAGTTAGGATTCCCACTTTGCGTCCTTCGCGGATCCATTGCGAACTTTGCGCCTGCCATGCCGCAGGCAGGTTTTAAAAAAGGCTTCTCGCAAAGAACGCAAAGTAGATCGCAAAGAAAAGTTTATCATTTAACTTTTAAATTTATCTTAGTTCAACCAATCTTTTTATATTTAACTCCGCCTTTTAAGGCGGAGGATGACAACTCTCGAACCCCAACCGGCTTTAGCCATGAATTCTAAAATTATATTTATTGATGAACTCATCATATTCTTCTTTAAAAGTCTTCTTCCTATACTCACTAACCTTACTAAGCATTGACTCACTAACAGATACCGCAAAATATTCATCAGCCCATTCGAATTTTTCTTTAAGCAATCCTTCTAAATTTATCCAATGTGCCGATTCACCTTTTATTAATTGCATTGTTTTGGATATGCTTAAATCCGCATTCATTCCGAAAATGCAATGTAAATGTTCCAAATAACCGTTTATTTCATCGATAAAAATTTCTTTACTTTTTGCATTCACCTTTATATGCGATATAATTTTTTCTTTAATTTCTTTTTTCATTAAAGGTTGATGATTTTTTGTTCCCCAAACCGAATGAACCATTACTTTAATAAATGACATATATCCCCCTTTTATGGCTAAAGCCTTTTTCGTTTTTTATCCTTTATCTCCGCCTTAAAAGGCGGAGTTATTTTTTATCAATTAAGCTAATATTAAATAATATTTACAAAAGTTTCTTTCCGTCAATAACTTCTATTTCGAAAGAATTCTTTGAGATTATTTTCTTTCCGGTTTTTAATTGAAGATCTATTTTATGCTTTCCCTCTTCAATTTTTTTAGGAAGAAAAATGTTGATCCTATCCGTTGTAAAAAGCTTAATCGAATCTTCTTCAATTTTATTAATTTTTATTTTTCCCAAGATTTTCTTGTTAAGCAAAAATTCCAGCAGGCAGTTAAAAAAGCTCTTATGCAGATCGTTTATTACAAAAAGCGCAAGATGCAGCTTTGTTCCCGGTAAATACCTTTCCTGACGAACTTCCACCGATACATACAGGGGCTGATAAACTTCCTGCAGA
>JBLNGL010000796.1:0-5164 GCA_050264735.1 Ignavibacteria bacterium
GCAAAGTAAATACAAAGTTCGCCGAGAAAATTAAGGTGTTTTGGCAACAAATAATTTATTTAAATTAATTTTCTCGGAAGAGAAGTTGCAAAATTACTTAAACGAAGTGAAGCAAGCTGGAACTTATTCGGTTACTTTTAATGCTTTGCATCTTTCCACCGGAGTATATTTCTATTTAATTAGAGCGGGCAATTTTCATCAGGTAAAGAAGATGATTTTAGCGAAATGAAAAACCTTCGTAGAGATGAGCCGCCGGCTCATCTCTACTACAATATTATATGCCCCAGCTTATCCCTTTTTGTTTTCAAGTATTTTTCATTATTGTCATTCGGCGGCATTTCAATGGGGACTCTTTCAACTATCTCCAGCCCGTAGCCCTGCAGGCCTACAACTTTTTTAGGATTATTTGTAAGAAGTTTTATTTTTTTTACTCCAAGGTTTAATAGTATCTGTGCACCTATTCCGTAATCTCTCAGGTCCGGTTTAAAGCCGAGAGCTTCATTTGCCTCAACTGTATCCTTCCCTTCATCCTGAAGCTTATAAGCAAGAATTTTATTTGTAAGCCCGATTCCTCTACCCTCCTGCCTCATATAAACTAAAACTCCGGTGCCGTTTCTTTCAATCATATCAAGGGCTGCATTCAATTGATCATGGCAGTCACAGCGCAGTGAATGAAAAACATCTCCGGTTAAGCATTCGGAATGCATTCTTACCAATACCGGTTTATTTCCCTTAATATTCCCTTTTACAAGTGCAATCTGCTTTTTATTATCAACTTGGCTCCGGTATAAATGAAGCCTGAACTGACCGTGGTAAGTCGGGAAATTTATATCGGTTATTCTTTCAATCAGGTTTTCTTTCTGAAGCCTGAACCTGATTATATCCCTGACTGATGTAATCTTTAGATCAAACTTTTTAATAACTTTCAGCAAATCGGGCAGCCTTGCCATTTCCCCGTTTTCTTTAAGGATTTCGCACAGCACTCCGGCAGGATTTAAATTAGCCATTCTGCAGAGATCGATTGCGGCTTCGGTATGTCCCGCTCTTCTCAGCACTCCTTCATCAAAGGCACGCAGCGGAAAGATATGTCCAGGACGCGCAAAATCTTTTTCAGTGGATGTTTTATCGATAAGCTTTTTTATTGTCAAAGCTCTATCGACTGCAGATATTCCTGAAGTTGTTCCTTCTTTTGCATCGACGGTTACCGTAAATTGGGTTCCGTGAAGTGCAGAATTGGAATCAACCATAAGCGGAAGACCGAGCTCATCCAGCCTTTTGCCGGTCAAAGCAACGCACACCATCCCCTTTCCGTGTGTAACCATAAAATTAACGATATCCGGTGTTACATATTCGGCTGCGCAAACCAAATCCCCTTCATTTTCACGGTCCTCATCATCAACTATGACCACTATTTTGCCGTTTTTAATTTCCTCAACGGCTTCTTCTACTGTACAAAACATTTTCTTACCGGATTTTATAATGTCTCTCTAGATACAGAAGTAACTGAAGCAATTGCAGATCTTTCAAATTTCAATTTCACTTTATCACCCACATCTAAAAGAATAGTTTTTTCATCAATGCCCGCCACGATGCCGTGCAGCCCGCCGCTGGTAATAACCTTATCTCCCTTTTGAACATTAGAAAGCATCTTTTCTCTTTCTTTTGAACGCCTCTGCTGCGGCCTGATTATCATAAAATAAAAAATTAAAAAGATTGCGCCGAACATTATCAAAGTGCTTACTAATCCCCCGCCGTCTCCGCCCTGCGGAGCCATTGCAAATAAATTAATCAATTAACCCTCCGATTTATTTTTTTCTATTATTGATTCAGCTTCACGCTGAATTGATATTTTGTTTATTATTTCCAATTTCCAGCTTTTGAAATTGCCTTCGAGAATTTTTTCCCTGGCTTTTTTTATAAGATTAATATAGAAACTTAAATTATGAATGCTTGCCAATTCAAGGGCTAAAATTTCTCCCGATACAAACAAGTGCCGGAGATAAGCCCTTGTGAAATTTGAGCAGGTATAACAGCTGCATTCAGGATCAACCTGATTGAAATCATCTTTATACTTTGCATTACGCATTGCGAGAATTCCGGATGAGGTAAATAAGTATGAATTTCTTCCGTTTCGTGTCGGCATCACACAGTCGAACATATCGATTCCTCTTTCAATGGCTTCCAGGATATTTTCCGGTCTCCCCACACCCATTAAATACTTGGGTTTATTTTCCGGCATTAGTTCGGAAGTAAAACCAGTAATATCGTACATTGTTTCCAAAGGTTCGCCGACTGCAAGTCCTCCGATTGCGTAGCCGTCAAAATCAAGGCTTACAAGATCCCGTGCGGATTTTTCTCTTAAATCTTTATATATGCTTCCCTGGATTATTCCAAATAAACTTTGAGAAAATCCATAAAGCGAATAACTATTTTCGAAGGCTTCTTTATTTAATTTCGCCCATGCATATGTTAATTGGGCAGATTTTGCAGCATATTCATAATCGCACGGATAAGGAGTACATTCATCCAAAGCCATCATAATATCTGAACCGATGCAGCGCTGTATGTTAATAACCTTTTCAGGAGTAAAAAAGTGTCTAGATCCATCCAAATGGGATTTAAATTCAACTCCATCCTTTTTAAATTTCCTTAATGCAGAGAGGCTGAAGATCTGGTATCCGCCGCTGTCGGTTAATATAGCTTTTTCCCAATTCATAAATTTATGAAGGCCGCCGGCTTTTTCAAGAACCTCCATTCCCGGTCTTAAATAAAGATGATAAGTATTTGAAAGAACGATTTTTGTTTTAACTTCATTCTCAAGAAAATAATTATTTACAGCTTTAACTGTACCCTGGGTACCGACAGGCATAAATACCGGAGTATCAATAATACCGTGAGAAGTTTCAAAATAACCGGCCCGGGCTTTTGAGGCGGAATCCTGTACTGTAATCTTAAAATTCAACAAAATTATTCAAAATTCCTTGAGAATTCAATTAAATTAGCTTACAAATTTAATGTAAATAATCTTTATAAACTAAGATTCAGGACATTATAAGGTAATTGAAGGCTTAATGGTCAGGCGGACTACGTCAATTTTATTCTGATTAGCCCTGGCAATGAATATGCTGAAATTATTAATATCCACGTTTTCTCCTTGAACGGGAATTCTCCCGAGATACGAGGTAATATATCCGCTGATTGTAGTATAATCTCCTGTTGGAATATTCAAGCCGTATTTTTCATTCAAAAAGTCAATTTCAATTTTTCCGCTCAGAAGGTATGTATTCTCATCAATTTTTCTGGATATATCTTCTTCTATGTCGTATTCATCTCTTATTTCACCGAAAAGCTCCTCGATAATATCTTCCAATGATATAATTCCGGCAGTACCCCCGAATTCATCTATAACTGCTGCAATATTTGTCTGCTTGATTAAAAAATCATTTAAAAGCTCGTAACTTTTTTTTGTTTCAGGTACGAACATTACTTCTTTTATGATGCTTTTAAGATCTGAAGGCGTTTTGAAAAGATCATAAGCGTAAACAATTCCTTTTATATTATCCAGGTTTTCCTCATAAACAGGAAGCTTGGAATAACGGGATTCTATAAAAACCGATAAAACTTCATCTATAGTTTGGTTAACCTCAACTCCGACTATTTCGGTTCTGGGCCTCATCGAATCATAAACTCTCTGTTCCGATAATGCAAGCACCCGCTTCGTAATATTCTTTTCCTTTTTACCGCTTTCCTCCGTTTCTTTAATTTCCTCGTTCAGCTGCTGCATCTCCTTTTTTCCGAATAACCAGTTCAATTGATCATTGCCTGCAAAAACCTGCACCGAATGCTTATAAATAAACGAAGCGGCTTTAACAAACGGGAATAGAAAAAAGTAAGCGGCTTTAAGAAAAAATGCAAAGGAATAAACAATTTTATCTGCAAAATCCTTCATAAAAAATAAAGGGAGAATTTCGGCTGTCAAAAGAATAAGAAATGATGATACAGCAAAAACCCCAAATGCACTTAAACTGAAAACCGGTGTAAAGTAAAGAATGCTTAATACAATTAAAGAAATATTAACAAATTTGTTCCCGATTAAAGCAGTAAAAAGAAGTTTTTGCGGATTAACAATAAAAAATTGAACATTCTTTGCGGCAAAATTATTTTTCTGGAGATTGATTTTTATCCTGACTTTATTTGCTCTCAAAAAAACTGTTTCGGCAGCTGAAAAAAAAGCACTCAGCAGAATACATGATAATAGCAGAATGAAAACAGGTGTCATAACATTCTATGCTTAAAATATTTTATATAAAATTAATGTAACAAAGAGGAAATAAAGAAGGACATTAATTATCATAGGCAGATCGGTAACCATAATTTCCGAAGTATTCTCCCCTTTTTTCCCCAAATAGACCAGATACATATATCTGAAAATTCCAAAAACAACAAACGGTGTTGTGTAGATTAAATTCTCAGTTCCAAATACCGATACAGTCCTTTGCGCAACCGTATAAAGTGCATAACAAATTATGACTCCAGCAGAGGCTACAGTCGCCATCTGGCTTGTGAAATCGGATGAATAATACACCAAGACTTTCCTGGTTGCAGCAGTTGAATCGACATTGGGGATCTGCAGCTCGGAATGCCGTTTCATTACACCAAGAAACAAGGATATAAACATTGTTGTCAGTATCAGCCAGCTCGATATTTCAACATCAATTGCAAAAGCTCCTGCTACAACTCTCAACATGAAGCCGGCTGCAATTACAAATACATCCAGAATTACTATATGCTTCAACGAAATCGAATAGAAGAAATTCAGGAGGAAGTATATAATAATTGTTGAATTAAAAAGATAGTTAAAGAACGGCATCTGCAGAATAATGATAAGAAAAAGTACCGCCGCCGCCGTTATAGCACTTTTTCTGGAAATTTTTCCTGAAGCAAGAGGGCGGTTTTGTTTCTCAGGATGTGCTCTGTCTGCTTCAATATCTATAATATCGTTTATTATATACACAATACTCGAAGTTAGGCAGAACAGGAGAAAGCCGTGAAGAGTTTTAAGGAAATAGTCCTCCTTAAATAAATTTTGAGAGAATATAAGCGGAACAAAGACAAACAGGTTTTTAATCCATTGCGGAATACGGAATAGTATGAGGTACTGTTT
>JBLNGL010000797.1:0-2564 GCA_050264735.1 Ignavibacteria bacterium
TAGCCAGGGAAGGAATTTCTGCAGAAAATGCATACGGAACGGCTGCAATATTGATTATCTCCGTATTGATTATTAATCTCTCGGCATATTGGCTGATGAACCGCTTTATTGCAAAAAGAAGCTAAGGTGAATTTCTTAATGAATGTAAAATTCCATATCCAAAAGCTTAATTTTTATTTTAATAAAATTCAGGCTTTGAAAGAGATTAATATCGATATACAATCTAATAAGATTTTAGGCGTTATAGGTCCTGCAAGCTCCGGTAAAACTACTTTTTTAAGAGCTTTAAACAGGATGAACGATCTTGAATACGGTTCCGAAATGGACGGAATAATTTTGCTGGATGATAAAAATATTTATGAGCCTGATTATAATGTTGTTGAACTGCGGAGAAGAGTAGGAATGGTCTTTGCAATGCCTGTTCCTCTTCCCATGAGCATTTATGAAAATATTGTTTACGGTCCCAAGATTTCGGGTAATAATGATAGAAAACATCTAGAGGAGCTCACCGAAAAAAGTCTGAAAGCTGCATATTTGTGGGATGAAGTAAAAGACCGCTTGAAAACTTCCGCTATGAGATTATCCGGGGGACAGCAGCAGCGTTTATGCCTGGCACGGGTGCTTGCAATGGAGCCTGACGTAATTCTACTCGATGAGCCGTGTTCCGGGCTGGATCCTATTTCAACCGCTAAAATTGAAGATGCTCTAGCGGAACTGAAAAAAGAATATACAATTATTCTCGTTACCAACAATACAAAACAAGCAGCCAGAGTTTCGGACAATACTGCATTCTTTTTAATGGGAGAATTAATTGAATACGGCAAAACCGGACAGATATTCACTGCTCCTTCTAATCCGCAGACCAATGAGTACATAACAGGGAGGTTCGGTTAGTGAAAACTATAGAATCTTCCCGCATTAAAATTGAAGTGAATGACGTTGACCTGTTCTACGGAAAATTCCAGGCGCTCATTTCCGTAAGCATGCCGGTTCAGACAAATATCATAACTGCTTTAATCGGTCCATCCGGATGCGGAAAATCTACTCTGCTCCGGTGCTTGAATCGTATGAATGACTTAATTCCCGGAGTAAAAATAAAAGGCGATATATTCCTGGATAAGACTGATATTTATCATTCATCCCTTGAAGTAACCGAGCTCAGAAAGAGAGTAGGAATGGTTTTCCAGAGACCGAATCCTTTCCCGCTTACAATTTATGATAATGTGGTTTACGGATTGAGAGTAGCCGGTTTAAGTCAGAAAAAAAATCATAAGGATATTGCCGAAAAAAGCTTAAGAGGAGCCTGGTTATGGGATCAGGTTAAGGACAAGCTTGATCATCCGGCATTGGAATTACCCCTTGATCAGCAGCAAAGATTATGCATTGCAAGACTCCTTGCTGTTCAGCCGGAAGTTATTTTAATGGATGAACCATGCTCTTCACTGGATCCTATTGCTACAATGAAGATTGAAGAGCTGATGATCGAATTGAAAAAAAATTATACCATCGTGATCGTAACTCATAATATGCAGCAGGCATCGCGTGTTTCCGATTATACAGGCTACATGCTGCTGGGTAAAATGATCGAATTCGATAAAACAACAAATATTTTTTTAAGACCGGCTCAAAAGCTGACGGAAGATTATATCTCCGGGAAGTACGGATAAAGATTAGGAATAAATAATGCTGAAACATTTTAATGAAGAAGTTAACGCATTGAAAAACAACCTGCTGAAAATGGCTTCTCTTGTCGATGAGCAGGTTGAGCGTGCAATCAGGGCTTTGGAAACCGGGGATGTTGAACTCTGCAAAGGAATGAAAGCAAAAGATCTGGAGATTGATCAATATGATAATTCGATCCAGAATCAGGGTGAAAATATTCTTGCTCTTTTTCAGCCGGTTGCAGTCGACCTGAGATTTTTAATCTCGGCATTAATGATCAATAACCAGCTGGAAAGATGCGGAGATATTGCGGTAAATATTGCCCAGCGCGTCAAGAAATTGGGAGATCAGCATCCTTTGGTTCTTGAATCCCAAATAATTGAAATGGGAAAGCGCGCCAAAGAAATGCTTAAGAATGCAATTGATTCATTCATACATAACAATACTGTTTTAGCTAATGAAGTGAGGAAAAACGATGAAGATGTCGATGCTTTGAACAAACAGATCTTTAAATTCCTTCTTGCCAAAATGAAAGCCGATCCTGCATTAATTGAACCTTGCGCACATTTAATAGTTTTAACCCGCCACATAGAACGTCTCGCCGATCATTCTACAAACATTGCTGAGAATCTAGTATTTTTTGTAGATGCAAAAATTGTTACTCACCAATGGAAACTGAGTAAAGAAAGAAAGGATGAGTAGAAATCAGTATGCTTTGGCAGTAATCCTTTAGTTCTCAAATTATGCGCAAAATGGAAAAGTTAATTGAACAACAAACTTCCTTATCTTTCTTCATTCATGCATAACAATACTGTTTTAGCTAATGAAGTGAGGAAAAACGATGAAGATGTCGATGCTTTGAACAAACAGATCTTTAAATTCCTTCTTGCCAAAATGAAAGC
>JBLNGL010000798.1:0-6375 GCA_050264735.1 Ignavibacteria bacterium
TATAAAAATATTTTGAAAAAATTAATACAAGTAAAATTATTATCGAAATGATTATCCTTTTTTTGGAAATAAGGTTTTTTTCCTTGAGCCGGCTCAAGCCTGAAGGACCAGCTGATTTTAAGTTCCTTTTATACCATCCGCCAACTCTTGTTAACACGGCCATCGCTATCAAAGCAAGCAGCGAAAACCATATTACATTTCCTTTGCCGAAGGGTACAATGATAAGTGCCGCCAGCAGAGGACCCAGTGAGCTTCCCGCATTTCCGCCGACCTGAAAAATCGACTGCGCGGTGCCTCGTTTTCCGCCGGATGCTAGATATGCTACCCGTGATGCTTCCGGATGAAAGATAGACGAACCTACTCCTATTAAACCTACAGAGACTAAAACCATTGCATAATGATAGGAGAAAGAAAGAAGCAGCAATCCCGAAAGTGTAAACCCCATGCCTGCAGCCAGGGAATAGGGCTTCGGTTTTTTGTCGGTATAAAATCCTACTACGGGCTGAAGAAGGGAAGCAGATAGTTGAAACGTTAAAGTGATTAAACCAATCTGTGCAAAGCTTAAGTTCAGGCCTGTTTTTATTAAAGGATATATTGCCGGGATCAGCGACTGCATGGTATCGTTAAGCATATGCGAAAAGCTGATCGCTAAAAGAACAGGAAAAACAGTTTTGCCGGGGCTGAATTTTACATCGGCAGTTTCGGCTTCAATGGCAGTATTGTTCATTTTTTCTATCTACAATATGCATATTTAAAAGTAAATTATAATGAGAGTTTCCCGGCAGTTCTCTTTAATTGAAAATCTTTGAGACATAAATTACGGAATTGTTTAATTTCAGATAATCTTAGAAAGAATTATTGCAAAAGCAAAAATAAATAATTAATATAGAATCTTCCCTTTTCAGAAGGCATAAATTTGTTTAATAATTAAAAATTAAAGGGGATGATGTAGTATTTAAGTGCATTTAACCTTTTAACTTCAGGGCAAATAGTGAAACAACTAAAATTGAAATCTTTAAGAAAATCACCGACCGGAATACAGGGGTTTGACGAAATAACATTCGGCGGAGTGCCAGCGGGAAGACCTACTTTGATCTGCGGAGCTGCCGGCTGCGGGAAGACTCTTTTTGCAATGGAATTTATTGTAAAAGGAGCGGTGGAATTCAATGAACCGGGTATATTTGTTTCTTTTGAAGAAATTCCCGATGAATTGATAGAGAACGTGATCTCTTTAGGATTTGATATACCGGCTCTTATTAAGAAAAATCTCATGTCTCTCGATTATATACATATTGAAAAAACCGAAATAGAGGAAACCGGGGAATTCAACCTCGAAGGTTTGTTCATCAGGCTTGATTATCTTATTAAATCGTTGGGAGCAAAAAGAATAGTGCTTGATACAATCGAATCGCTCTTTTCGGGGATAACCAATCACGCTATACTTCGTGCAGAACTCAGGAGATTGTTCCGGTGGTTAAAGGACAGAAACGTAACGGCTGTGATTACAGCCGAAAGAGGAGATAAGACTCTAACCAGGGAAGGTCTTGAAGAATATGTATCCGACTGCGTAGTGCTTCTGGACCACAGGGTAACCGAGCAGTACAGCACCCGTCGGCTGAGAATTATTAAGTACAGGGGTTCGTACCACGGAACAAATGAATATCCTTTCCTTATTGATGAGAAGGGCATTACTGTTTTACCGATTTCTTCATTAAAGCTGCTGCATGAAGCACCCATACAGAGAATATCCACTGGAGTGAAAAACCTGGATGAAATGTTTGGCGGAAACGGCTATTACAAGGGATCTACAGTCCTGATCTCCGGAACTGCCGGTTCCGGTAAAACAAGCCTTGCTGCCCATTTTGCAAATGCCTCCTGCAAACGCGGCGAAAAGCTTATTTATATAGCTTTGGAGGAGTCCAAAGATCAGATTATAAGAAACATGAATTCTATCGGGATTAATTTGCGGCAGTGGGAAAATAAAGGACTGCTTAAATTTCATATAACACGTCCTACGTACTTTAGTTTGGAAATGCACCTGGCAATAATCCAGAATCTTATAGATGAATATCATCCGGATTCTATAATAATCGATCCGATAAGCAACTTTACAACAATTTCATCAACTAATCAGGCCAATTCACTCTTAACAAGGTTGATCGATTTTCTGAAGGTGAAAAAAATAACTGCATTATTTACGAATCTCATTACCGGCGGGCACAACATGGAAACGACCGATATAGGTGTTTCATCTATTGTAGACACATGGATAGCTCTAAGCGATGTGGAAAAGAACGGTGAAAGAAATCGTCTGCTATACGTGATTAAAGCACGCGGGATTGCACATTCAAACCAGGTAAGGGAATTCCTTTTAACTTCAGACGGTATCAATCTTATCGATGTTTATGTCGATCAGGAAGGTGTTGCGATCGGTTCGGCCAGGAAAGCCCGTGAGGAGATCAAAAAGCATATGGTGCAGGAGAGAGAGGAAGAGAAAAAGACGCTCGATTTGAACATTAAAAAAATAGAAAAAGCACGTGAAGCAAAAATTGATGCGATAAGATCTGAATACGAAGCACAGATTTTGGAATTGAGAAGTGGATTAAAAAAAGCACAGGCATTTGAGCAGAAAACGATTTTAAATTACAGATTAAATGCCCAAAAAAGACAAAAATTATCGGACAATAAAGTAAAATCATCAAGAGGGAGAACAAATGGCAAAAACGCCGAGTAGTTCGGAAATACCCGGGAAAAGAAAAAAAGAAAAAAAGGAACTATTTGAGCTGAAGCTGTATATTGCCGGCCAAACGCCAAGATCGATCGCTGCATTCTCCAATCTTAAAAAAATATGCGATGAACACCTTACAGGTAAGTACAGAATAACCATTATTGATCTTTTAAAAAATCCCAAACTTGCACAGGGTGATCAGATAATTGCAATACCTACCCTGGTGAAAAAACTTCCCGAGCCGGTCAGAAAGATAATCGGCGATCTTTCCAATACCGAGAGAGTGCTCATAGGACTGGATCTGAAGCCGGTCGAAGTATAAATAACAGGAGATGGATATATGAAACAGGAATTAAAAGTCAAAACGAAGCCTTCGTTGGATCAGCTGATGCAGAGATTAATAGAAGCTGAGGAAACAATAGAAGCAATAAAATATAATAAGATTGATGCGCTTCTTATTTCGACAAAGCACGGCGAGCAGGTATGGACTTTAGGAGATACAGAGCAGCCATACCGTATTCTCATTGAACAGATTAATGAGGGGGCGGTTACGATTTCAACCGACGGGAGAATAATTTTTTCCAACAGCAGGTTTGCCGAACTTTTAAATGTTCCCTTTGAACATATCATCGGATCTTCCATTTTCAAATGGATTGCAATTTCTTATCTTAACAATTTTACTGATTTTCTGAAGGAGAACAAGGAGAATACTAAAATCGAGTTAAACCTGCTGAGAGGAGATATTACTCTGCTCCCGGCATCCATACTGCTGACCAGGCTTAATATAGATGACGGCGGACCGGTTATTTGTTTAACCGTAACCGATTTAACCGAAAGGAGAAAATTTGAGAAGATTTCTGCAGCAGAAAAGCTTGCCCGGTCGGTTATTGAGCAGGCTTCCGAGGCAATTATTGTGTGCGATGAAAAATTTAAAATAATAAGGGCAAGCAGAAGCGCGGAAAAAATGGCGGGACAGCCGTTGCTGAACCTTCCTTTCAACTCAATTTATATTTTTAAAAATTCCAGTGGTGAGCATGTACTTCTGGATGATCTCATTAAAAGAGATTTGCCGGCTACGGAAGAGGTGTTATTTAAAAGGAAAAACGGTGAAGTATTTAATCTTATTTTTAAAGTCGGTGCTCTCTCCGGCGTAGAACAAAAAATACTGGGGTATATTATAACTTTAACAAATATAACTTCTTACGTTGAAGCTGAAGAAAAAATTTCTGCTTCATTAAAAGAAAAAACGCTCCTGCTCAAGGAAGTTCACCACAGGGTGAAAAATAACCTGCAGCTTGTTTCAAGCCTGCTAAATATACAGGCATCATATATAAAAGATTCTGAAATAAAAGAAATATTTAAACAATGCAGACAAAGAATCAGCTCCATGGCGCTTATTCACAGGAAGCTTTATGAAACAAGATCATACACTTCTGTCTACATTGACGATTACATCGAGGATCTGGTTGCGATCCTCTGTAATGCAAACAATTTTAATACAAACCAGGTTGAACTGAAATTCCCTTCCGAAAGAATAAACATTAACGCTGATTCCGCAGTCCCCCTGGGTTTGATAATGAATGAGCTTCTTACTAATTCTTTTAAACATGCCTTCTCGGGAATGCCGGAGGATAAGCTTGTAATTTCAATTGAAAAAAATAACAACGAGTACTTTGCCGTTTCTGTAAAGGATAACGGGAAAGGATTTCCGGGAGAGATAAATTTCAGGGAAACGGAAACTCTCGGGCTTCAGCTTGTAAATACATTAATTGAACAGCTGAACGGAAGGATAGAATTGATCTGCCGTGATGGGACTGAATTCAGAATGACGTTTCCTTTAGAATAATAATCCTATTTATAAGTCTCTTTATTTTGATAAATGAATAATTCTGTTGCTTCTAAATAATCGTAAGATTAAATTATATATAAATTTTTTAAATTACTTTTAACTTTTTTTGAAAGCATAAACGGGGAAAATGCAAAGGGGATCAGACATATTAAAAACCGGTAAACGAATACAGTATTTCAAAAATCTATTACTTGCCGCAGCAATTCTGTTTTATTCATGTGAATATTCTCCCAGTGAAACCAATTATCATGATATAAAACTCGGGGAGCCGAACGTTGTTTTTACAGTTCTGGAAGAAGATAAACTTAATATCCTGAGAGGTGAGATAACAATTTCATATGAAAGAATATTGAATGAACATAAATTAATCGGTTTCAAACTTTTTATAAATCAATATGAACATGGATGGGGTTATGCGGGGAGCAATGCCATATCATTCGATTCAAGAGCATATAACGACGGATATTATTCGCTGAAACTGGAGCTGATTGTTTCAACAAACAGCGGGAGCCTGGCCGACCGTACCGGTGCTGAAGTTTTTATCATCTCAAAAATATACAACGTCTATTTCTTCAATAATGATGTGAACGTTCCGAATATAACTGAAGCAGCGCCTGAGAACGGTTCCTTAAAAATTAAATGGGAACAATACACACAGAGGGGATTCGGAAAATACATTTTAAATAAGAACGGAAATAAGATAACCGAAATATCCGATATAAGTCAAAATTATTTTTATGATAAAACTTATGCAGGGGAAAAAGCAGTTTACAGGATTGATATGGATATTTTAGGCTCGGTGTTTATCGGGTACGGAAAGGAAAAAGAGATCGATCTGCCTGCGGTTCATGCTGTATATTCGGAGGTTGTAAACGATTTTTCGCTTAAAATAAGCTGGGAGAGAACGCCGTTTGACTCCGCCTTCAAAAGCTATATCATCGGAAAAGGATGCGGTGAAGAGATAATTATTAACGATATAGATTCCACAACCTTGCTGGATGAAAACCCCGCCTTCAACGGGGGGATTATCTATGTTAATGTAGAATCGAAAACCGGCGGACATTCAAATTTTCCGCCTTATTATTATGCTGAAAAAATCGGCAAACCCTTTAATTATTATCACGGATACCGGTTCGAATCCATCCCAAACCAGGACTGTTTCATTATTTATAATGGAACCAGCATAGTTAAATATAATTCGGAAACTACGGAAATAATCGATTCCGTTGTTGTATTGTCGGAAGATGTACAAAGTGAATTTGGTCTTGATGTAAGTTCGGACGGAACTTATCTTTTTTGTATTTCAAAAAGAAGAGGCGAAATAAAAAAATATAATCTGCAGACTCTTCAGGAAATAGAAACATTCTCGGTCATTAACCTGATACCTTATGGACATATGTTAAATTCATTGGCAGTTTCCGATAACAATTTAATGGCAATTTTTTCAGGAGGTATGTCATGGAAAACTTTAAGCGTTATAAATACCAGTACTAAAAAGCGTTTGACAACCTGCCCGGCATCAGGAGCAATGAACGATATCAGCTTTACTAAGGATGGGAAATATATTATTCACAGCAATTATATTTACAAGTTTGAAAATAATGCTATTACAAATAAGGGTCTTGTCGAAGATGGAACAGCACCATGTTTCCTAGACGAAAACCGATTTGCATGTTATCAGAGAGGATACCTGAATATTTACTCAAATGAGGAATTGGGTCTGCTGAAGCAAATAACTGTAGCACCTTACTATAATGCTGCCGGTTTGATTATTGATCAATTTACCGGCTATGCAGGG
>JBLNGL010000799.1:0-5442 GCA_050264735.1 Ignavibacteria bacterium
CTGCGGGATGCCGTTTCATTGTGGCGGGAGAGTATAAAATTCGATCCTGATTTTGCTGCAGCTCATTATAATCTCGGTGTTGCCTATGATGTAGACGGCAATAAGGAAGATGCGGTCTTCCGGTATCAAAAAGCAATTAATTTGAATCCTTTACTTGTGGGTGCTGCTGCACATTTTAATCTTGCACGCCTCTACTGGGAAAAATATAAAGATGAAAAACGCACTTTACATGAACTGGAAAAGGCTAAACAGTTGAATCCGAATATCCCGGATATTTATAATCTGGAAGGGCTCGTTTATTCAAATAAAAACGACAGCTATGCTATAGAAGCGGAATTTTATAAAAGAGCTATAACACTAAGCATGGAAAATCCTAACCCTGTTTTTTACTACAATTTAAGTGTCGCTTATTTTTATCTTAACAAACTTGATGATGCTCAGGCTGCAGCCGAACAGGCATACCTGCTGTACGGCGAAAAAGAAAAGCTTACAGGCCTTCTTCAAACGATGGGGGTAATTCATTATCAAAAAGGAATAGCATCTGAAAATAAAAATGAAAGCAGAAAGGCACATGAAGAATTCGATAAATCAATAAAATATTACCGTGAAGGATTATCGAAAGAACCCGAGAATAGAAATCTGCTCAAAGGATACAGGGATGCTTTATTTAAAATGAAAAGAATTAATGACGGAATGAGGATACTGAAAAGGCTTATAAGAATCTATCCTGAAGATCCTGTCTCTTATTCGGATATCTCTGATTGCCTGCGGTCGGCAAATGTCGGCCGGGAGGAAATTCAAGCATACGAGGAATTAGCCTCAATTCTGAAATCGGAAGCAGATCCGTTTGGTATTGTCGATAAGCTTAATTTGGAAGGCTCATCAATTAAAGCTAAGATATTTAAAGGAGTATCAGGCTGCATTATTAATATAATGCATACACTTAAAAGAATGCCGGATCAGCTTCAGCAGGCAAAGGAAATTTTCGACGGCATATTTGCATCCGGATTTAAAAATATGACATTGCTTATTGAAGCAGAATTACTTCAGAATTACGGAGTCGTTCTTTATAAGCTGGGACTATCCGAACAAAGCAGCTTAATGCTGAATAAAGCCATTGAGATCTATAATAGTGAAAACAGATTTTTCGATCTTGCCGGAGCATATAACGATCTGGCTAAAGCAAATTCAAACTGGGTTGAGCAGCTATTCCTAGAATATTTAAAAGCTGTGAGGAAAGAAAATGAACTTAAAAATAAAAAAGCGGTGGGTGAAAACGGCCAATTGAAAGTTGAATTGACGCTGGCAATTGCTGAAACGGACAGGGCTTTTAAAGAAGCCGATAGAAAATGTGCAGATACAGATTTTGCTTTTCAAAAAACTTCCTTTAATTATAAGAATGCCGGGTATTTTAAACGTGCTGTGCTTGCTCATCTTGATAATGCCGACTTCCTGATGAAAGCTGAATCTTATAGAATTAAAGGAAATCAGGTTTACGAATGGGCAAAGCAGGAATGTGATAAAGCTGTTCAGCTTGATCATAACGATTTTGAAGCATTCCACGTAAAAGGGAATACTTATTATTATTCGCTTCAATATGCCAAGGCTATTCCCGAATATGAAAAGTCACTCGAGTTGAATTTCAATTTAAAAGGCGCACATTACTGCATTGGATTATGCAATTTTTATATGGGAGAATATTCAAAAGCGGCGGAAGCTTTTAGAACTGCAATAAAAATCGACCCTAAATATACAGCACCTGATAATATGCAGGCACCTGATGCATACCAGCGGTTAGCAATGAGCCTTGAGAAATTAAATGATTTAAACGGAGCCGTAAAAATTCTCACTGATGCGGTAAATATTCATCCCGATAAAATAAAATACCATATACTGCTCGGACAAACTTTGAAAAAAAGAAATGATCTGGATGAAGCTGCACAGGAGTTTCGGACTGCATTGCGCCTGGATAAAGAAAATCATTCGAAGATGCAGCATATTGCTTTGCTGGAGCTTGCCGATATTTATGCCGACAACGGTGCAGATGCGGAAACCGCCAGAGACTATATTGAAAAAGCAAAAGCCATAATTGAATATCTCGATGATGAGGAGAAAGAAAGAATACAATTCAAAGTTGAAAATACTGAGGGATGGATTTGCTTTAATCAGAATCAATATGAAAAAGCCGTACGGCTTCTTGAAAAAACGTTATCAAATTTCCTGGATGAACCGAAATATCACACCCGCCTTGCTTATTCATACGAAGAATATGCCGATTCCTTTAACGAACCGAAATTGAAAACGGAATATTTAAACAGGGCGGTATCGCAGTGGGAAATAGTAAGTAAATTCAAGGAAAATTCTATTTTTAAATCTTTGGCTGATGAGAAGCTGCAGAAGCTGACCAAACTGTAAAATATCAATCCTTAAATCATCTTTTCACATTTATAAAAGACTAACCTGCCTGCGGAACAATATTATCTTTTCTTAAATAGGTTTATCTTTAAAACAATTTATTTTTAAATTCTTATTATTATAATTTTTAGTGAATTGAATGAAGCTACCACTAGTAGTTATTGTTGGCAGACCAAATGTCGGGAAATCGACGCTGTTTAACCGGCTGCTTGGGAAAAGGGAGGCAATAGTTCATGATGTTTCCGGTGTAACGAGAGACCGCAATTACGGTGATGCTGAATGGGCAGGAAAAGAATTCCAATTGATCGACACAGGCGGTTATGTCCCCAATTCATCTGATCTTTTTGAAACCGCAATCAGGGAACAGGTTGAAATTGCAATTTCTGAAGCTGATTCTATTTTACTTTTAGTAGATGTACGTTCAGGAATTACTCCGTTCGATATTGAAATCGCAAATATGATGAGATCTGCAAATAAAAAATTTTTTTTGCTGGTAAATAAAGTTGATTCGGAAAATTATGAACCTGCCGCCAATGAATTCTATAAGCTGGGTGTCGATAAAATTTATGAAGTTTCAGCCTTAGCAGGTAGAAAAATCGGTGATTTCCTTGATGATCTTACTGCAGATTTCAAATCTTCGGAAGCTAAAGATGAAGAGAAGCGTTTAAAAATTGCCATTGTAGGAAGACCGAATGTAGGTAAATCTTCGCTTGCAAATGCACTGCTTGGGAAAGACCGCAGCATTGTAACGGATATCCCCGGAACCACGCGCGACAGCGTTGATTCTGTTCTGAAATATCACGGCGAGGAAGTTATTTTAACAGATACTGCCGGATTAAGAAAAAAGAAAAAAGTTGATGAAAGTGTGGAATTTTATTCAACGGTAAGGGCGCTCAAAACTATCGGCGAATCCGATGTGGTGATTGCAATGCTTGATGCAAAGAGCGGACTTGAGAAGCAGGATCAGAAAATAATTGATGAGGCCGTGCTGCGGCGGAAAGGATTAATAATTGCAGTTAACAAGTGGGATCTAATCGAAAAGGATACCCAAACTGCTAAATTTTTTGAAGATGCGCTCTACAGGAACCTCGGTTCTGTAGATTATGTACCTATTATTTTTATTTCCGCATTAACCAAGCAGCGTATATTCAAGCTGATTGACCTCTGCAAAAAAATTAATGAGGAAAGAAAAAAGAAAATTCCGACGAACGAATTAAATGAGAAGCTGCTTCCGGAAATTGAAAAGAGTCCGCCTGCTGCAACTCATACAGGGAAAGAAGTGAAAATAAAATATATTACCCAGGCCAAGGGTAACTACCCTGTATTTCTTTTCTTTACAAATTATCCTAAAGAAATTAAAGACCAATACAAAAAATTTCTCGAGAGACTTATAAGAAAAAATTTTGGATTTAGCGGAGTTCCTGTTACATTAAGCTTTAAAAGAAAATGAGTACCTTCAAGGTTTGGGTTTTGCCGGCGCATTGAAAACCCTTGAAGGTTCATTGTTTGGGCAAATATTTTTATTTACCTCACTTTGAATAAAATGAAAACAAATCCTGATAAAGAAAATAATTCATTCATTACTTTGAATAACCTAAAGCTTATCCAGCATTCACTGATAAAAAAAGATATAACAATTTTAAGAGATGCTTCAACTGTTCCGGAAGAATTCCGGAGAGTGCTGAGAAGAATATCGGCTGTTTTAGCAGTAGAAGTCAGCAGAGATATCGAGCTCGAAGAAATTGAGATTAACACTCCGCTTGAAAGAACAACGGGACACAAGCTAAAACAAAAAATCGTGCTTTTTCCGGTTTTAAGGGCGGGACTCGGGATGGCAGAAGGATTTGTAGATATGATTCCCGATGCACAGATCGGGCACATCGGAATTAAAAGGAACGAGGAAACACTGCAGCCAATCGGATACTACTCGAAATCTCCCGGCGAGCTCTCGTCATCAAAGGTTATTCTGCTCGATCCTATGCTTGCAACAGGCGGAAGCGGATCTTCCGGATTGAAGTATTTAAAAGAAATTGGTGCAAAGGATTGTATTTTTGTCTGCATCGTTGCGGCACCCGAAGGTGTTCAGAAGATTAACTCTGAACATCCGGGGACAAAGATTTTTGCAGCCGCATTAGACAGGGAATTAAACAGCAAAGGATATATTCTTCCTGGTTTGGGAGATGCTGGAGACAGAATCTTTGGCACATTTTAAAACCCTCCTGCCGTTATTCATAACTTTTCTTTTTTCAAAGATAATTTTTACCCAGGAATATCCTCAAAGGGAAATAGATGCTTTATTAAAATCCGGGATTGAATCGATTGTAAACCAGGATTATGATGAAGCAGCAAAAATATTTTTCAGGCTTGACCGGAATTATCCTGAAATTCCTTTAGGGAAAATTTATTCGGCTGCGGTTGAAATTGCAAAATCATACGATTACGGCGCTGATTTTAATTCTGAATTTATAAACGAAAAACTTGATCAAGCTGTTAAAGTTTCCGATGAGCTGCTGGAGGAAAATCCTGAAAACATCTGGAATATTTATTTTTATGCACTTGCCGAAGGATATACCGCATACTATAAAGCCCTGGAAGGAAATTTTCTTTCAGCATTAAATAGCGGCTACAGCGCGCTGATCGAATTTGAAAAATGCCTTTCCGCCGATTCGTCTTTTTATGATGCTTATACTGCAATCGGTGTCTACAAATACTGGAAAAGCAGAAAAACCGAATTTATAAACTGGCTGGCGATTGTAAAAGATGAACGGGAAGAGGGGATAAAAGATTTAATCATCTCGCTCGATCATTTTACATATAACAAACATCTGCCGGCGAATTCATTGATCTGGATTTATATCGATAAGAAAGAATTTGATAAAGCAGTTCAAGCCGCAGATAAAATGTTAAAACTGCATCCGGCAAACCGGCAATTTAAATGGGCTTTGGCAAGAGCTTATGAAGGAATTAATAGAGAAAAATCAATAAGTATTTATTATGATATTTTAGGATCATACCGGAAATTAGATC
>JBLNGL010000800.1:0-3728 GCA_050264735.1 Ignavibacteria bacterium
TTTTCAACGGATGAAACAATTTTATCGAGCTCCATTCCTGAAGCAATACCGATGAAAATTGAAACTATTATGAACGCTATAAATGCATTTATCCTGACCGCAAGAATCAGCAAAAACAAAATGACTAATCCGATGACTGCAATTGTAACAAGCATAAGGCTTTCCGGATGCTGATTTGAATGGAAAATTGGTCAGCAAGAATAAGAATTTTTTTTCAGAAATACTTTCCTTAGTATTAAAATTAATGCTTCACTGCATGAACATGTGATGTTTTTCGGTAAATCAACTCAAAAACAACATAAAGATGCGATTTTCATTCTTCTCTCCGATGCTTATTTATCTATCGGAATTCATAATTAATTAACCTAAAAAAGGAGAGGTTAAAATGAAAACAGCATCAAACTTAATGGCAGTGCCTCTTAATTTTGAGGAACTTCTGTTTACGAATAAGAATAAAGAATATGGTTCCTACATACTAAGAAAATCCTACAAAAAACAACTTGCATTTTCATCCTTTTTTGTAGTAATATTCTATTCTTTGGTTATTTCATGGCCTTTAATGTATAAAACCCAGGAAGTCATAACTGATTCAGCCAAAAAAAACACAATAACTGTAACAATAGGTCCGCCTCCAATCATTGAAGATAAAAAAATAAATGATCCTGTAACGGTGATTCCGAAAATGAATACGGTAAAATTCACTCCGCCTATTGTTGCACCGGACAACATAGTCAAAGAGGAAATTTTTCCAGATATAGAAAAACTCACAGCTGCTCTTCCTTGGATAAAGACCGAAGTTGGAAATGAAGGAGGAATTGACATAACATTCCTGGAGACAAAAGAGACTATAACCAACATTGAAGCTGAAAATATGAAACATGTTTTTACCTGGGTTGAAGAAATGCCGCATTACCTCGGCGGACAGGAATCATTACTGGAATTTATAACTTCTAAAATTATTTATCCAGAAATAGCAAAAAGAGCAGGAATACAGGGAAGGGTGATTACATCATTTACTGTTGAAATTGACGGCAGGATTACTGATATAAAAATTGAAAAAGGAATCGGCGCAGGCTGTGATGAAGAAGCAGCACGCGTGATTGCGATGCTTGGTAAATGGAATCCAGGCAAACAAAATGGAAACCCGGTCAGGGTAAGAATGATGATACCGATAAATTTCAAGCTTCAATAAATCAATTGCTGACCAAAATAAAAGACTAGCCTCATTCCCGGATTTATAACTGCAAGGGGAGGCAGAATAAATCCGGATTGGGGTTTTTCTTTATACTAACTCAATGAAAAAAATAATAATAAGTCCCTTTCTTTTAAGTCTAATTTTCAGAAAATTTGAATGGGGTTAACTAATATATTATTCATGATAATTTATAAGATTCTTTTCATTTCTGCAGGAATAATCTCATTCCCTTTCATAATTTATCCTCAATATTCCTCCCCGGAATTTGAACATATCTCGATTGATCAGGGCTTGTATCAAAGTACCGTCAATTGCATTCTGCAGGATAGGAAAGGGCTTCTTTGGTTCGGAACGAACGATGGACTCAGCTGGTACGACGGCTATTCTTTTAAAACTTATAAGAATATTTCATCGGATCCGAGATCAATATCTGAAAATAATATTACCGCAGCAGCTGAAGATAATGAAGGGAATATCTGGATCGGAACATTGTCCGGTTTTATAAACATATATGATCCGCTTCAGAATTTTTTTGTGAAATATAAACTGGAATTCTTTCCTCTGTTCTCTCCGCCAAAAAATTTTAATGAAAATATTCCCCCTTGCTACGCGAGCTTCTCTCACAATACAATCACTGCAATATACTGCGATAAAAATGAATTCATCTGGATTGGTACATTCGGAAGCGGGCTGTTCCGCTTCGATCCTTATGAAAATTCATTGGTTCAATATTATTATTCCGAGGAGGCGAATACTATCAGCTCCGATTATATTCTTTCTATTGCCGAAGATAACAAAGGCACAATATGGGTAGCCACGTTTACCGGCGGACTGAATAAAATTGTCAATAGAATCGATCCTCAAACAAGGGAGGAAAAGGAATTAAGATTCTCAGCTTATTTACCTGATAAAAATTCGAAAAATTCAATCAGCGATGCCAAAGTAACCTCTCTTGAATTTTTTGGCGGGAAATTATGGATAGGCACGTTCGGAGGCGGGCTTAATATTTTAAACTTAAACAAAAACGGTAATGATTCTGATTTTATCTGCATTAAATTAGACTCAGGACAAAATTCTCGCGGCAGCAATTTAATAACAAAAATTGATACCGATAAAAACGGTAATCTCTGGATCGGCACTTTCGGCGGGGGTTTGAATAAATTTAATATCAAATCGAATACCTTATCCAATTTTTTAAATAATCCGTTCGATCAAAACTCCATCGACAACAATGAGATCATCTCGCTGCTTTCCGATAAAACCGGTTTAATCTGGGTCGGGACTTTCAGCGGGTATGGAATTAATAAACTGAATCCAAATGGGAAAAAATTTGGACACTATAAATCCGATCCGGCGGGAAAAAATTCTTTGAGCGATAACTTAATTACCGCATTTACCGAAGATTCCGATGGAAATATCTGGATTGGAACTTACAGAGGAGGAATGAATAAATTCAACCGGAAGGAGAAATCCTTTACTCCTTATAAATACATTGACGGAAATAACGGGATCAGTAATTATATTACCTGCCTGCTTGCGGATGAAAATGATAGAATATGGATAGGCACATACGACAGCGGATTATATATTTTTGATCAGGAAAAAAATAAATTTTCATATTATACATTTAACGTAAAAAATAAATTCAGCATCAGCAGCAGCAGGATCAGCTCATTAATTCAGGATAAATTCGGGACAATCTGGATCGGGACATTAAATAAAGGAATAAATAAAGTTTCAAAAGAAAAAGATTGGCTGAAATTTACAGCTTACCGGAACAGCACGCTTTACCCGGGGACGATACCGTCCGATAATGTTTTAAAATTATTCACAGATAAAAACAATATCTTCTGGGCTGTCACAGGAGGGAGATTTCTTTCCGAATTTAATTATGATACCGGGGAATTTTCGACTTATCAAATCGATTCGCCGGATTCAGGATTGGAAATTTTATCTCTGTCCGAAGATGATTCTGGAAATCTTTGGCTTGGCACCGGCGGCAAGGGATTATTAAAATTTAATAAGAAATCCAAAAAATATTCGAATGAAGAAAATCCTTACATCTTGAGAGATAAATCGGTATTCGGAATTTTGCCCGATGATAATAATAATTTATGGATAAGCACTAACTTCGGGTTAGTTAAATATAATCTTACCGATCACACGAGTGAAAGTTATAATGTTAATGACGGGCTTCAAGGCTTGAAATACAGCGGCGCCTGCATTCAGGCAAAAAACGGTGAAATATTCTTCGGGGGGACAAACGGATTTAACTGCTTCTTTCCGGATAGTATTCAAAATCAGAAAGGTATCCCGGAAATAATTATTACATCACTGTATGTTTCCAACAAAGAAATACCTTTGAGCCGTAATTATATTTCTTTATTCCCGTCTGAAAATTCTTTTTCAATTTATTTTACATCAACCGATTACACTGATCCTTTGAAAAACGAATACCTGTTTATGCTGGATGGTTATGATGACGAATGGAAATTCGCGTCAGGCAACTCTCATAGTGCGGAATATAAAGACC